>BJHK01000031.1 GCA_014192425.1 Planctomycetia bacterium
CGGCCCGATCTGGCGATCGACGACCTGGAGATGGCCGTCCGTCTCGATCCGGAGAATCCGGCGGGGTGGACGAACCTGCAACTCGTGAGACGAGCGCTCAATGGCCCGTGATGCGCAGGTTTCAATCTCAGACCGCGAGTTGGCAGACGATCCAGCTGCGGGCGCCGCCTGCCGTCATTGCTCGCCAGACCCGCCGCCCGGCTGGAGGAGCGAACGCATGCGGCCAAGGTAGATTTCGTCGCGGACCTCGTCGTAGGCTCCCGCGGTGAACACGAAGCTGAGACCGGAATCCGTCGTGGCTGTCGGGTTCAGTGGATACGGCCCGATCCAGCTATCACCCCTCCGGGCACCGCCATAGCCGTTGTTGTCGTTCACGCGACGGGCGGATCCATCGGCGAAAAGAACGTTGGCATAGCCCCCGCCAAACAGCTGGCCGAATGACGTCTTGATCTTCTTGGCCTTGCAGTTTGGCACGATATCGTTGATTTCGTGAACCTGCTCGTTGGCAGTCGTGCCATAGACGCCGGCATCGACTCCAGAAATCATCCGGCTTGCGGTCGGCCCATCGCTGAACGACTCGACCGAGAAGTCGCCCACCTTCACGATCCGCTTGCGGCCGGTCGGATCGATGAAGCGGTTGACCGTCTCGGCGCTGTTGGGAATCGAGCCGGCGCTGAATGCCGAGGCGGAGCCGTCACGGACCCGAGCGGCGCCGAGTAAGGCGATCTTGTCGGCCGACGAGACTAACGTCACGTCAGCAAGGTGAGCGGAAGAGAGCGGACCATCCCCGTCGAGCGGGCACTTGCTTCCGTCGCGGCTATCCCCATTCGTCGTGAAGCGGCCGTCGCCGGTCGAGGCGGAGATCACGTTGTCGCCCCGGCTGAAGTGCCAGGTGGTGGCGAAGTTGGAGTTGTATCCGTCGTCCCATACCGTCTGATTGGAGCCGAAATAGGATGTGCCACGGGTGCTGGTCAAATCGGTGACTGGTGAGTTGTCGCTCGGCCGATTCACGACGTTCGAGAGCCAGCGAAATGCGTTGAGCAAGCCCGTCGCCCCAGACCCGGCCAGGTCGCAGAACTTCTCGTTCACCTTCATCCGAGCGACAGGGTCGAGCGATTTCGTGGGGTTGCCGAACTTGCCATTGACGATGTCCGCCACCCAGCCCACCTTCGTCGCATCGCCGTCACGGTCGTGGTCGTAAGCACCTGTCGAGAGGCGTCCCTCGGTATCGAGCGCCGAGAAATCGATGAACCCCTTGCCGAACGACTGCAGGATCGCGCTTTGGGCACCAGCCTTGGCAGTCGACTGCACCGCAGCCAGATTGGGCAACAGCAGGCCGAGCAGGATGCCGATGATCGCGATCGTCACCAGCAGCTCGACGAGCGTGAAGCCCTTGCGAGCATTCAGAAAACTCGTGTGAGTCATTCGAGACTTCCTTTTCACTTTGGTTCGCAAGACGGCCGTTGGACAATCCGCCGATCCGCTTGCGTGCGAGAAGACTAGCCGGCGAATGTTTGGGTGCAACCAGCGGGACATGAGATTTTGCGAGTGCCGTGACGCTCTGGAAGCAGAACGTGCGGGATTGCCCGGCGAACGACCGTGGGTTCACAAACCTCGTGGCCGCGGTCGTACGGGAGGGCCGATACCAAGAGGCCGCGCCACTGGCCCGCGAGGCCGTGACGAACCATCCGGACCGTGAGCGCAACTGGCTCAATCTCGGCAGAATTCTGGCCGAAGAGGGTCGCAATGCCGAAGCCGCAGAGGCCTTTGCGGAGGCGATCAGGCGGGCCCCGGGCGAAGCCGATGCCCGGATCAATCTGGGGATCGTGCTCAGCCGCGGGGGTACCGAGGCCATCGATGCCGCGATCGCCGTGCTCGACGAGGCGATCCGGCTGCGGCCCGATCTGGCCAAGGGCTGGCTGGCCCGGGGCATGGTTCGCCTGCGGCAGGAGCGGCCCGATCTGGCGATCGACGACCTGGAGATGGCCGTCCGTCTCGATCCGGAGAATCCGGCGGGGTGGACGAACCTGCAACTCGTGAGACGAGCGCTCAATGGCCCGTGATGCGCAGGTTTCAATCGCACGACGGCCGCGTATCCAGCAGGCCCAGATGCGGGTTGTGCCGATGCCGAAGCCACGCTGCCTCTGCTGGAAAAACCACAAAAACGGTTACGGAATCGGAAATTTCTTTACCGGGAGCAACGATGCCAAAAAAATCGTTACCGGTACGAAAACCCGGGACGGGAGCTCCTGTCCCGGATCTTCTCAAGATCGCCTAATCAGGAAGCGGGAAGGCCGTCGATGAGCGCGGACCGTCTATGCCTCACCGGGGACGGGCCCCAGCGCGTCAGGCCCGTCAGCGGAACGATCAGGTCGTATGCCCGGTTATCGACAAGCAACGTCCGCAGTCCCTGGGCGGCCTCCGCGCCCTCTGTGCCAACGATAGGCGAGACACCTGCCCTTCCTTAATTGCAGTAGAGGGCCAGGAGGTCAGGAGATGGAGATCAACAGGATGTTGGGGACCGAAGAAGCGGTGGTGTTCGGAACGGAAGGAGGGCCTGGCCGGAGTAGGAGAGCACGACCGCAAGCCAGGCGAGATTCCAGACGAGCACGGCCGCCTGGCCGACGAGCAGGCTGCGGACGAGCGGATCACGAATGTCTGCAGCCAACCGGCGGCGGCAGGCATTGAGCCCGACGAGTCCCAGTGGCACCATGCCAAAGGCGAGTTCGTTCGGGAGATCGAGCGTGTAGATGAGCCAGACGCAAAGATAGATCGCGACGAGCGACAGGCAGACCGTCGCGAGAAGCCGCTGGGCAGGCTCGGCACGCCAGCGGTGATCACCAGCCATTGAAGGCTCCCAGAAGGTTGGCATGGTCGTCGGTCCAGGCCTTGGCGGCGGCGGGAACGGGGATCGGCCGCCAGGCCGGCTTGGCGGATCGCAGTGCCGCGACGTCGGCGGCCTGGCCGACGACCGCCCAGGTCGAGGGCCGCTTCCCGAAGCCGGCTTCCAGCGGCGACACATCGAGGTCTTCGCGAACGGCGGCCACGAGGCCGAGGTCGCGGGCGATCGCGGCGATCGGCGGGCCGAGATTGAAGTGGTGATTGGAGATGTGGAAGGCGATCAGGCCGCCCGGGCGAAGCCGCGAGGCATACATCGCGACGGCCTCCTTCGTGACTAGGTGCAGCGGGATACTGTCGGATGAAAAGGCGTCGATGACGATCAGGTCGGAGGACGCCGGCGGCTGTTCCGCCAGCCGCAGCCGGCCGTCGCCAAGAATGCCCGCGAGCCTGATCGCCGGGTCGGTCGCGACGTCGGCGAGATACGTGAAGAAGCGATTGTCGGAAGCGATTCGCACCACGAGCGGGTCGATCTCGAAGAAGGCCAGCGACATGCCCGGCTTCGCATAGGCGGCGATCGTGCCGGCCCCGAGGCCGATCACGGCCACGGAGCGCAGGCGGTCCGCCCCTTCGAGCAGGCCGGCCACGTCGCCGAGCGGGCCGCTGCGGGTGTAGTAGGCCGTGGGCTGCACCGACAACGCAGCGAGCGCCTCGTCGTCGCCGATGCGGCGGGCCTGCTCGCCGTGCAGCGTCGAACCGTGGTGCAGCGACGCCCACGTGCCAGCCGGCGTGAGGACGACCCGATGCACGCCAAAAAAACTCCGGCCCTGAAAAATCACCTGGCCCCCGGCGCCCGTCAGCGGGAGGACGGCAAGCGCGGCCGACATGGCGGCTGCCGCCGCCGCCGGCCGCCGCCAGGCGAGCAGCAGGCCACAGATCGCTCCCAAGGGAACGGTCCGAATCAGCGGCTTGAGCATGCTCGCCGCCGGGCCGACCGCCTCTTGGCTGAGCACGCCTGCCGCGAGCAGACGGTCGGCTGCCAGAATCAGAACCGCTCCGCAGGCGGCGGCAGCGGCGATCCATCCCGCCTCGCGCGGCCGCGACTCCTCGAACGCGGACGGATTGGCTGCCATCCGAGCGGGAACGGCTGCCACCTGCGGCCGCAGCCAGCAGAGGGCGGCGATGGCCAGGGGATACTCGACGACGCTCGTGAAGATCGTGGGCGCGAGCAGGGCGTTGAAGATCCCGCCGGCCACGCCGCCGAGCGACACGAGCAGGTAAAACCGCGTGAGTTCCGCCGGGGCCGGCCGAAGTTCATAGAGCCGCCTGTGGCACATCATGCCGCCCACGAAAAGCACCGCGAGGTGGGCCGCGATCACGAGCGGCAACGGCCGCGTGATCGACGCGAGGAGAAGACACACGGCTGGCGCGATCGCAGCGGGCAGCGCCGCACCCCAGCCGGCTGACGAAAGCCGCGGCCACGCCGAAAACGCGAGCATGAACGTGGCGAGATAGACCGCGAGCGGCACGACCCAGAGCAGCGGTATCGCCGCGACATCGCTCGTGAGGTGCTGCGTGACGCCGAGCACGAGGCTCGACGGGACGGCCGCGAGGCCGACGATGAGCAGCCGCCGGCGGGCGGATATCGGACGTGCGATCGCGAAACTCCCGCCGTGCGCGGGTTGCGAGCGGGAAAGCGGCCGCAGCACCGCGAGCAGGCCGCAGGCCACCACCGCCGCTGCCGTCAGGGCGTAGCCTGCTGTGAACGTGAGACTCTGCCCTCGCCGTGACAGCAGCGGCTCGAAAAGCAGCGGGTAGGCGAGAAGCCCCGCCAGGCTGCCGGCGTTGCTCGCGGCATACAGAAAATACGGGTCGTGAGCCGCGGGGTCATGGGTTTCGGAAAACCAGCGTTGCAAGAGCGGCGCCGTGGCGCAGAGCGCGAAAAATGGCGGCCCCACGGAAACCGCGAGCGTGTACAGAAGCCAGAGCGTCGGCGATCCACCGGCCGGTGAGGGCTGCGTCGCAAGCGGCAGGCAGAAGGCTGCGGCCGCGAGCACGCCGGCGTGGATCGGGATCTGCATCGCGATCGGCAACCGCCGCGTCACAATGTCGACATACAGGTAGCCGGCGAGCAGCGTCGCCTGGAAAAACACGAGGCAGGTGTTCCAGACGGCGGGGCTCCCCCCGAGCAAGGGAAGCAGGAATTTGCCGACGAGCGGCTGCACGAGAAAGAGCAGCGTCGCTGAGCAAAGTATTGCGAGCGTGAAGACGACGCGGGTGAGACGGATGGAGTGCATGAAGCAGGCCAAAAGCGAAATCTCAGGACCACACAAACGCTGTGATTGTGCTGCGAAAACGCGTCGGTTGTACGAAGAAAAGACCGCTCATCAAAATCTCATGTCCCGCTGGTTGCACCCAAACATTCGCCGGCTAGTCTTCTCGCACGCAAGCGGATCGGCGGATTGTCCAACGGCCGTCTTGCGAACCAAAGTGAAAAGGAAGTCTCGAATGACTCACACGAGTTTTCTGAATGCTCGCAAGGGCTTCACGCTCGTCGAGCTGCTGGTGACGATCGCGATCATCGGCATCCTGCTCGGCCTGCTGTTGCCCAATCTGGCTGCGGTGCAGTCGACTGCCAAGGCTGGTGCTCAGAGCGCCACCCTGCAGGGGTTCGGCAAGGGGTTCATCGATTTTTCGACGCTCGATCCGGAGGCCCGTCTGACGACCTCCGCCTACGACCACATGCGTGACGGCGACGCCACGAAGGTGGGCTGGGTGGCCGACATCGTCAACGGCAAGTTTGGCAATCCGTCGAAGTCTCTCGACCCGGTTTCCCGGATGAAGGTCAACGAGAAGTTCTGTGACATGGCCGGCTCGGTCGAGTCGGGCACGCTCAACAACTTCCGCTGGCTCTCGAACGTCGTGAACCGTCCGAGCGACAACGCGGTGGTCACGAACAAGGCGAGCATCCAGGGCGCGGGCTACTTCGGCACGCAGACGTTGTGGGACGATGGTTTCAACTCCAACTTCGCCACGACATGGCACTTCAGCCGCGGTGACAACACCCTCTCGGCTTCGACCGGCGCTGGTCGCTTCACCGTCAATGCGGACAGCCGCGACGGCAGCAAGAGCCCGCTCGACGGTGAGGGCCCGCTCTCGTCGGCCGTGCTGGGTGATCCGATGCTCGTGACGACGGCCGACAAGATCGCCCTCATGGGTGCTGCTCGTGCGGGCGACGGTACGGACTCGCAGATCAACTCGGGTGCGACCACCAACAGCGCCGACACCATCAACCGCTTCATCGACCCCACCGGTCGCAAGCGGATCGTGAAGGTCGGTGACTTCTCGGTTGAGTCGTTCACGGACGGCCCGACGGCGACCCGTGTCGTGACGGCGGCTGATGCCGGCGTCTACGGCGGTGCCTCCAGCGAGCAGGTCCACGAGATCAATGACATCGTTCCGAACTGCAAGGCCAAGAAGATCAAGACCTCCTTCGGTCAGCTCTTCGGCGGCGGCTATGCCAACGTGCTCTTCGCCGACGGATCCGCCCGTCGCGTGAACGACAACAACGGCTACGGCGGTGCCAACAAGGGTGACAGCTGGATCGGACCGTTCCCGAACGATCCGAACGGCACGACCGAGACCAGCCGTGGCACGTACCGTTTCGACAACGGTGCCTACGACGAGGTTCGTGACGAGATCTACCTCGGCCGCCTGCGTAGCCAGCTGCAGCCGGGCGGTGGCTCGGCTGAGGGTTGATCCGGTATGGCTGCTGATTGCAGCTTGCTAGGTTGAGAAAGTTGAATAGAGCCGGGGCCGCCTTCGGGCGGCCCCGGTTTCTTTTCTGGAGGATCGAGTGTGCGTGTGGTTTTGGTGAGCGGGGCTGGTGAAGGCGTGGCGTCTGCGGCATGATGCGCTAGTGTTTGGAAGCACCACCTTTCGGAAGCACTAAGGATGCACGCATGACCCAACTATCCTCGGCCGACGGCGGCCGCAAGACCAACTGGCTGGCACTGGGGATGCTCGCCGCCGTGGCCCTCTTCGGCGGCCTCGCCATTCGTGCCTCCAGAGTACCCGCCGTGCGTCCACCGTCGCGGCAGGACTGGATCGATCTGCACGCAGAGGCGGTCGCGCTCCGGGATCGCGGCGCCTTCGCGTCGGCGAAGAAGGTGGCCATGGCAGCCCTCGAACTGGCACCGAAGGTGTATGGGCCGCGGCATTATGCGATCAGCGAATCGCTCAACATGCTGGGGCTGATCCTCAGCGACGAAGCGAACTACGACGAGTCGCTCGCCGTCTTCGAACAGGCCGCCGTGCTGACTCGCGACGTGTTTGGCCCGCAGAGCAAGGAGACGGCGCAGATCGCCGGCAACCTCGGACAGGTGCTCACGAAAATGGGGCGGTTCGACGAGGCCCGGCCGCTCTATGAAAAGGCGCTCGAGATCACCGAAGCGCTTTCGGGGCCGGACGATCTCGGCACGCTGATGGCGGTCAACAACCTGGCGGTGATGCTCGATGCGGCCGGCGATCATGCCTCGGCGCTCCCGCTGCACGAACGGGTGTTGAAGGGCCGGCGAGCCCAGCTTGGCCCGGCCGATTCGCGGACCGCCGAAGCGATGGGCAATCTCGGCATCTCGCTCGCCCAGTCGGTCGATGCCGCCAAGCTTGCGCCTGGCGAAAAACCAGTTGCCAAGGAGCGAGACGATGCCAAGGAGCGAGATGAGGCCCTCGCCCGGGCGGCGGGGCTCTACGAGCAGGTGCTCGCCGTGCAGGGTCGGCTCGTGCCGCCCGATTCGCTGCCGATCGCCAACTCGCTCAGCGGGGCGGCGAACGTGGCCCGGCTCCAAGGCCGGCTCGCCGACGCCGCCCGCATGGCGCTCGAAGGGCTCGCCGTTCGTCAGGCCAAGCTCGGCATGGGCCATCCCACGACGGCCACGTCGTTCGACGGCCTCGCCAAGGTGCGGGCTGCGCAGGGGCAGGATGTGGAAGCCGAGGAGCTCTTCAATGCGGCGCTCGACGTGCGGCTCAAGCGGCTCGGGCCGGCCCATCCGAAGACGCTCGAGTCGCTCTCGTCGCTGGCCGATTTTCACATGGCCCGCAAAAGCCACAAGACCGCCGAGAAGCCGCTGCGGGCGATCGTGGAGGTGAGGGAAAAGATCGATGGTGCTGAATCGGTGGCGCTCGTCGCGCCGCTCGAATCGCTGGCCGTCGTCCTCGAGGCCACCGATCGAACCAAGGAGGCCGAGGAGGTCGCCGCCCGCGTCAAAACGATCCGCGAAGCGGAAAAGAAAGCCGCCGAGGAGGCGAAAAAGGCGACCGAAGAGGCAAAAAAGGCTGCAGACGAGGCGCGGAAAACGGCCGATGCGGCCGCGAAGATCGCGCCTGCGCCGCAGCAGCCCGGCGGGCAGGCGAAGGCGGCGGTTGGGAAGTAGAATTTTGGTGTTCGGTCGAGTTGTCGCGCCCATTTTCGGAATGAACTCCATGGCCACGGTATCACCTCCCCTTCCATCGGCTGCCGCTATCGAGCAGGGGTCGCGACATGACGCGGGTGAGATGCCCGAGACCCCCGCCGCCGCTCCCCGCGGCAGCACGCTCCTCAAGTGGCAGATCGGCGCGACCCTCGTCGGCGGCACGCTCCTGCTCTGCTCGGTGATCGCGCAATTGCTCTGGTCGAAGGAACTCTATCCGGCGATCCCTGCGGCACTCGCGATGCTCATGCTCGGGGCACCGCTCGTCTACGCGGCCATTCAAGATCTGCTCAAGGGTGAGGCGGGCATGAACGCGCTCGTGGCCCTCGCCGTGATCGGTGCGGCCGCGACCGGCAAATACCAGGAGAGCGCGGCGATCGCCTTCTTCATGATCGTGTCGGGCCTGATCGAGAAGCGGACGGCGATCGGCGCCGAAGCGAGCATCGAGTCGCTCATCAAACTCTCCCCCACGAAGGCCGCCCGGCTCCGCGAGGGGGGCGGCGAGGAGATGGTGGAGGCGAAGGTGCTTCGGCCCGGCGATCTCGTCCGCGTGCGGCCCGGCGACAATATCCCGGCCGACGGCCGCGTGGTGACGGGCACAAGCACGATCAACCAGGCGAGCATCACCGGCGAATCGCTGCCGGTGGACAAGATCGCTGGCGACGAGGTGTTTGGCGGCACGATCAACTTGACGGGCGTGATCGACGTGGAGGTGACGAAGGCCGGCGCCGACACGCTCCTCGGCCGCGTCAAGGATCTGATCCTGCAGGCTGAAAAAACAAAAACGCCGATCATGCGGCTCGTTGATCAATATGCCGCCTGGTATACGCCGACCGTGCTCATGCTCGTGGGCGTGGTGCTCTTCTTCGCGTTGCGGAGCGACCCCGACACGGCCTTCGACCGGGCGATCGCGATGCTCGTGATCGCGTGCCCGAGCGCGCTGATCCTCGCCACGCCCACGGCGATGGTGGCCGGGCTTTCGGCGGCCGCCCGGCTGGGCGTGCTCATCAAGAGCGTGGTCACGCTCGAGGCCGCCCGGAACCTCACGGCGATCGTCTTCGATAAGACGGGCACGCTCACGACCGGCATCTTGCAGGTGACGCGGCTCGCGCCGCAGGAAGGCGTCGAGCCGGGCGATCTCCTGCGGCTCGCCGCCTGCGCCGAGCAGGACAGCCGCCATCCCGTGGCCCGGGCCGTGACGGAGATGGCTCGCAAGGCGAAGCTCAAACTCACGCGGCCGACCGAGTTTGAGGAGGTCGCGGGCAAGGGCGTGCGGTCCGAGATCGACGGGAGGAAAGTGCTCGTGGGGCGGGGCACGTGGCTCGCGGACAAGGGGAACGGACTCTCGGCCGCGGGTGTCGCCGCAATCAACGAGATCCAGGCGTCGAGCGAGGCCGACGGCCTGAGCGTGCTCTACGTCGTTCGCGACGGCGAACTCGCCGGCTGGATCGGCCTCGAAGACAACGCCCGCCCCGAGGCGGCCGAGGCGGTGGATCGGCTCCGCGACCTCGGCCTCAAGCGGCTCGTGATCCTCACGGGTGATCGCAGGAGCGTGGCCAAGCGGGTGGCCGAGCAGATGCACTTCAGCGAGTTCAAGGCGGAGGTCTTGCCGCATGAAAAACTCGAGATGGTGGACGAACTCAAGGCCAAGGGGCACCGCGTGGCCGTGATCGGCGACGGCGTGAACGACGCCCCGGCCCTCGCCGCCGGTGATATCTCGATCGCCATGGGCGCGGCCGGCAGCGACGTGGCCATCCACTCGGCCTCGATCGCGCTCATGAACTCGAACCTCAACCGCGTGCCCTTCCTGATTGAACTCTCGCGGCGGACGATCTCCGTGATCCGGCAGAACATGATCATCGGTGGGCTCTTTATCCTCGTGTTCATGTCGCTCGCCGGGGCGGGCTACGTGACGCCCGTGTGGGCGGCGTTTCTGCACATCGTGAGCGGCCTGATCGTGATCTTCAATTCGGCCCGGCTCGTCCGCAGCGGCGAGGAGATCGAGCAGGCCGAGGCCGATCGGCTCGCTGAGATCGCCCGGCGGAAGGCGCGGACCGCCCGAATCGCCGCGGCGGCGACGTGAGCCGCAGCGGGATGGTCGCGGCGGCTCTTGCGGTGGCGGCCGTCACGATCGTGTCCCACGCGCCTGCCTGGCGGGGAGCGTTTGTCGGCGACGACATCTCCGAAATTGCCGAGAACCCGGCGATTCGCGTTCTCTGGCCGCCGTGGGTGCCGATGATGGAGGGCACGGCCATGCCGCACCGGCCGCTACCCTACTACACGTTCGCGGTGAACTACGCCCTGCACGGCCTCGATCCGCGGGGCTACCATGCTGTGAACCTCGCGATCCATCTGGTGAATGGCTGGCTCGTGTGGTGGGTCGGCCGCGAGGTTCTGCGGCGGCTGGGCGGCGGGGAGGCCTCCGGGGGAGTCGCGCTGGCGGCGGCCACGCTCTGGCTCGTGCATCCGCTCTGCACGCAGGCCGTGGACTACATCTACCAGCGGATCGAGTCGCTCGGGGCGCTGGCGATCCTCGGGACGGTGGCGTGTTTGTTGCAGGCGACCCGGCATACCCTCGCCAACGCTTCGGGCTTCCAGGAAATCGCCAAAGCGGATCGGGTTTTCCGATGGCTCGCGGCGAGCGTGACGGCGAGTGCCGCCGGCATGCTCTGCAAGGAGCACGTGGCGGCCGCCCCGGTCGCCGCGCTGCTCGTCGACTGGCTCGCCCTTCGCTGGCGGCCGGCCGCGGCCTGGCAATCGCTCGTGGATGCGTTGCGATCCCGGCCGATCTATTACGCCGCGCTCTTCGCCACGCCGCTCATCGCCGTGGGCCTCGTGATCCTCCAGCGCGACCGGTTCACCGACTTCAGGCAGCCGCTCGCCGGCCCGCTCCTGTATGCCGCGAATCAGCCGCTCGTGATCGGGGAGTATCTCGCGCAGGTGGTGTGGCCCGCGCGGCTGTGCATCGACTGGTATCGGCTGCCCATAGAAAACCCCGCCCTGCTGGCCCTCGGTGTCGCGGCCGTGGTGCTCGCCCTGGCGGTGGCGGCCTGGGGCGTGCGGCACGCCGGGGGACTCGCGCTGGCGATCCTGCTCTTTCTCACGCTCCTCGCCCCGACGTCGAGTCTGCTGCCGGTCAACGACCTGATGGTGGAGCACCGGATGTATCTGCCGCTTGCCGTTCTCTGCGTGGGCGTGTGTGCCGTCGGCCACGGGCTGATCAGCCGGCATGTAGCGCCCGTATGGCGGCAGGCCGCCGCGATCGGCGCCACGGCGCTTGTCGCGGTTGCGCTTGCCGCCACGACCTGGGACCGCTGCCATGCCTATCAGTCGCGGCTCGTGATGTGGGCCGACGTGGTCATGAAATCCCCCCGTAATCCACGCGGCTGGCAGACGCTCGCCCTGGAACTTTGGCAGGCGGGCGTGCTTGACCGGGCGCTCGAGGCCGTGGACAAGAGCCTCGCGATCGTGCCTGATTCGGCCGTGTCACTCGCGACGCGAAAGGCTATTCTTGCGGCACTCGAACAGCCGGCCAAACCGGCTGGCGCTCCCCGGTAGTCACCATGCAATCCGACCAATTTCAGCTGCATGCCGAGATCGAGGAGCGCCACTGGTGGTTTCGGGGACGGCGGAGCATCGTCCGCCGATTGCTCGCCGAGATCGCCCGGCCCGGTACTGGCCGGCGGATCGTGGACGTGGGCTGCGGCACCGGGGCGAACATCGCCTCGCTCACCGATGCCTACATGTGCCATGGAATCGACCCGTCGGCCGAAGGGATTGATCTCGCGCGGAAGCGGTTTCCCGCGGTGCACTTCACCTGCGGCCTCGCCCCCGACGCGTTTGGCTCGGAGGAGCGGGATGCCGACGTCTTGCTCGCGATGGACGTGATGGAGCACGTGCCGGACGATTTTGCGTTTGTGAGCGGGCTGCTTGGGGCGCTCAAGCCGGGCGGCCATCTGCTCGTGACGGTGCCAGCCGACGAGTCTCTCTGGAGCCCCCACGACGAAAACTTTGGCCACTACCGCCGCTACACCCGGGACCGGCTCGAGCGGGTGTGGCGTGATCTGCCGGTCAAGCCGGCGCTCGTCTCCCACTACATGGCGCGGCTCCTGCCGGCGGTGCGGGCCGTTCGCGGCCTGAACAGGCTGCGGGGCCGGGCGGCCGGCGCGGCCGGGACCGATTTCACGATGCCGCCGGCGTGGGTGAATACCGGTCTCGAGCGCACGTTCACGGGTGAATCAGCGCGGCTCTTGGCCGCGATGCACGACCCTGCTCGGGCCTATCGCAGCGGTGTGAGCCTGATCGCGATCCTGCGGCGGGAGCCCGGCATGATCGAGCCGCGATCACGGCCGGCCGATGTCGCCGCCGATCGGCACCGTCCCGGGTAGGCGGGTGCGTTTCAAGATGACGACCGCGTCGTTGGCATGCAGCGGCGTCCACGCATCGGCGCCGCCGGGAAGTTTTCGCGAGAAATCGAGCGGCACGATCATGACATCGACCCGATCAAGCGCGGGAGACGGGGCACCACGTTGATACCACCCGCGGACTTCTTCGATGAGCGCATCGTAGCTCGGTGTGAGGTAGGGATGGCCGTGCAGTGGCGTCATCGCCGTGTAGGTGGCGGAGAGATAGTTGTAATCCTCCCATGAATCGTCTTCCGGGCTGATCACGAGCAGGATGCCCGTCATGCTGGCGTTTTCCAGAAACCCGAAGGCATCGGCGAGCGCCGGTGACATGTGGCAGTCGCGAGGCCGATCGGCGGGCTGATTCCACATGCCGACGAGGAAGGTCGCGTTGTCGAGCACGGCGAATGCCGCCGCGGCCGCGATGAGCGCTATGCGGCCCGCGCGGAGGGGCGCGGACAAGGCCCAGCCCAGCCCCTGCTGCACAAGCGGCAGGCCGAGCAGGCACAGCGGCAGCCACGTGTAGCCCCGCGTGAAATGCAGCGGCTGCCGGGCCGGCACGAAAAGCTCGTGCTTGGCAAGCGTGAGCGAGACCGCCGCCGCGATCAGGAAGAACGTCATCTCCGGCCGCCAGTGGTGCCGATCCCGCCAGCAGCGGGCGGCGGCAAGAGCGAACACGGGAACACCCGCCGCGAGCAGGCTCACAAGGCCGAGATTCCATTCGAGCGACCAGCGGCCGTGGATGTCTTGGTGCTGGGGGAACCGCGGCAGGTAGCCGAAGTAGTAGCTGCAGAAGGCGAGGAAGACAGCGAGGTGTGCGACCGCGGGCCATTCGAGCCTGAGGCGGGTCAGCGCTCGCCAGGCGAACCAGGCTCCGAAGACGAGCAACTGCTGGATGCCCGAAAAGGGATGCGTGGCCGCGAGGGCCGCAACGCAGCCGACCGCGGTCCACGGCCGGTCGCGAACCGCTGCCAGCCATGCTCCGACGGCGAGCGCATGATAGACCGCCTCGGTTGGCAGGATGAGATTGCGGCCCCAGTTGAGGAACCACATCCCTTCGAACGGATCGTGCTGGAGAAGGAACGTGAGGGGCGGCCGCCCCAGGGTCAGGTTCGTCGCCACGGCCGACAGCACGAGCAGCCCGCCCCCCCACATCGTGAACAGGAAGCAGGGGACGAGAAACCGCGATGTCGGCAGGACGGCTTCGACAAGCCTAAAGGTCAGCCATGCACAGGCGAGGCCGCCGATCGCCCCGAGCAGGCAGAGCGTGAACCCGGGGTCGAGCCCGAGGATCCTCGTGCCCGCCCCGAGGAGCCAGGGCAGCCAGTGCCAGTAGATCACCGGGGCCGCCGGGTCGGGATCGTAGGGATTGCAGTAGGCGAGCCCGTTGCCCCGCTCGAAGATCTCCCGGCCGTTCGCGCAGTAATAGGCGCAGTCGAGGATGATGAATCCCGTCGGCCGGTTTGCCCCGAGCATCACATGCGCGAGATAGACCGACCAGAATGGCAACACGGCCACAAGCGCCCAGCGGGCGACGATCGACTGCGGCGTGGTCATCGCGGCCTCCGCAGGGCCGCCAGGCGGTCGTTTTCGCACACGATCTTCCAGCCCGTGAAGTCGATCGGGTAACCGCGAAGCTTCGAGAGGATCACGACGTCGATCGCTTCGAGCGACGGGTCTTCCGCACCGGTCTTGATCCAGCGCGAGGTGGTCTTGATCCGGGCTTCACGTTCGGGGCAGAGAAAGATATGGCCGACGTAGGGGTCGAGCCGCGTGTAGGTGCCGAGGAGATAGTTGTCGTCCATGGCCTCACCGCTCAAGACGAGGGCGACGCCCCGCTCGTCGCGGCGGTCCAGTTGCCGGAGTAGATCGAAGACGGCAGCCGTCGTCCGGAGTTCGTCGGCGTTGCGGAGGTTCATCCGCAGGAGCCAGGTGGCGTTGTCCACGCACCAGAGCCCGGCACAGGCGGCGATCAGAGCCACCGCCGCCGGACGCGGCAGGCCGTCCATGGCGCGGGCAGCGAGCCGCTGGATCAGCGGCAATCCGAGCAGCATGAGCGGCATCCAGACGTAGCCGCGGGTGAAGTGGAGCGGCTGCCTCGGCGGCAGAAAGAGCTCGTGCTTGATGAGAAAGAGCGACACCGCGGCCGCGATCAGAAAAAACGTCATCTCCGGCCGCCAGCGCCTTCGGTCGAGCCAGCACCGCGCCGCGGCGAACGAGGCGACGGGGAGATATGCCGTGACGAACGAGCCCCAGGGCACGATCCACTCGAGCGACCAGATCGAGTGGATTTTCTGGTGCGCCTCGAACTGCGGCAGGTAGGCGAAATAGTAGCCCAGGAAGGCCGCGGCCACGGCGGCCGTCGTGAGCCAGGGCCCGAGGAAACGGCGATCGGTCGCCAACCGCACCGTGAGCCAGAGACCGAGAATCGCCAGATGCTGGATGCCTGAAAAAGGGTGCGTCGCGGCGAGGGCGGCGATGCAGCCGACCGCCTGCCAGGGCCGGCTCCGTACCACGCCGACCCAGGCCCAGACGACGAGCGCGTGATAGGTCGCCTCGGTTGTGAAGAGGGAATTGCGGCCCCACGACAGAAACCACCAGCCCTCGAACGGGTCGTAGCGAAACAGCTGATAGGAGAGCGGATATTCGAGCAGCCAGTTGCAGACGAAGGCCATGAGCACGAACAGCCCCCCGCCCCACATCACCAGCAGATAGAGCCCCGGCAGGAATCGGGACGAGGGCAGGATCGCCTCCACCAGCCGAAACGTGCCGCAGGCGAATGCGACGCCTGCCACGGCACCCACTGCGAGGAACCAGCCGCCGGGATCGAATCCGAGCACCGAGACCCCGACGCCGAAAATCCAGGGCAGCCAGTGATAATAGATCACGGGAGCATCGGGGGATGTGTCGTAGGGATTGCAATAGCCGAGGCCATTGCCCCGCTCGAAAATCTCCCGGCCGTTGGCGACGTAGTAGGCTAGGTCGTAACAGATGAATCCGGTGCCGAGATGCTGGCCGCGGACGAACTGCGCGACGAACAGCGACCAAAACGGCACGAGGGCCAGGAGCGACCAGAGCAACACGCGAGGCCACGGGGTGAGCGACGGCGTCATGGGGCGACGTCCTCCGTCACGATCGCCGGCCCGCCCGGCCCCCTGGAAAGCGTCCAGTTGCCAAGATCGATCGCTTCGAGCGGAGCGGGCAGCAGTTTCTCGGCGATGCCCCACGTGCTGCCCTGGTTCGACACGGCCATCGCGCTGAACTTCGGCGGCAGATGCTGTGTGCTCTGTGTGGCGGGCACCGGCCTGCCGACGAGAGCGCGGACATAGAGACCGTCTTCCACCTGGTAGAGACGGCCCTCGGAAAACACGGTGACCAGCGGATTCCACGGAAACCAGATCTGCCCAGGGAACTGCCGGGAAACGTCGCGGGCGTCGTCGTAGGCCACGATCAGGGGCTGCCAGATCTTCACGGGCCGTGTGGCGATGCGGCCTGAAAGAACGGCGATCGTGACGACTGCCAACGCCGCCTGAAGGACACGGCCTACGGGCGGCCGGGAGAGCGTCGCGGTGACGACGACCACCGCGGGCGGGAGCCAGATCGGGAAGCCCTGGAGGTTATTGAGCGTGCCGCCGATCTTGAAGACCGAGGCCAGGCCAGGCAGCCACGCCACGAGCCAGACGAGCGTGGGCAGCAGGAGGTCATCCGTGGCCCGGCGTCGCCGCAGCCAGAGCCAGACGGCGATCGGGGCTGCAAGATGCGCGGCGAAGTGAGGAGCGAGGTCCATGAACCGTTCCAAGAGGTCTCTGGCCCAGGGCAGACCGGCCGGCGTGACGATCGCCGTAAACCAAGCCCGGCTGGGATCGGTGGTGGCGATGAGCACCGCAAGCCAGCCACAGCCGGCGATGGCGAGCCTCGCCATCTGCCACGCCGCCGGAGCAACACCGGCCGTGGCCGCCAGCCACAAGATCTGCCCGAGCGGCACGCCGAGCGACGTCTGCTTGCACATGAGCCCCGCTGTGGCGAGGACCGCCGCCCCCCACGCGCCGGCCTCACCGCGGCTGCGGGCGAGCACGAGGTTTGCGAGCAGCCCGCAGGCCAGGGCGTAGTTGTCGGCCTGGAGGAACTGCCAGTTGGCCCAGGGCCAGAGCGCGATCACGGCGGCGGCCGCGAGCAGCCGACCCCAGACTGAGACCGGGCCGGAACGCGGCGTCGGCCAGCCCAGGCAGACGGCGAGGATCGCGGCCATCTGGAATCCCGCATTGATTCCACCCGCCACGAGGAGGGCCTCGCCCGGCCCCGGCATCCACGTGGCCGGCCAGTTGAGCCACACCGGCAGCGGGCCATACATCCAGGTGCTCGCCGCCCCGTCGGCGCCGGGATAGAGCGGGAGGCCAAGCGTGAGGGCGAACGAGGGCGCGAGGCGGATGTCGTTCCAGCTCCGCAGCGGAAAAATGCACCACGAGAGCCAGACCCAGGTGGCGGCCGCGACGACCGCGCCCGCCACCAGCCCGCGCTCCAACCACGCCGGCCAGCCACTGGCCACGGCGGGCGTTGAGGGCTCGCCCGCCCGAGTATCAAAAACGTGGGTCCGTTCAGCAGTCTCCATGGCGGCTATTGTGCCTCACCTGCCGCCGCCACCAAGCAGTTCGAGATTGGCGGCCGCCTGGGGGTGACCGGGACGCAGTTCGAGGCAGCGGCGATAGGCGGTCATCGCGTCAGCATGACGACCGAGTGTGAGGAATGCGTTGCCGAGGTTGTTGTGGGCGTCGGGATTTCCCGGATCGAGGGCGATCGCCCGGTTCAGGAGATCGATCGCCGCCGCGGGATCGAACCGGGCGACCACCGACCCCAGATTGAAGACCACATAGGAATCATTTGGCGCGGCGGCGTCGATCTGCGCCCAGAGCACGGCCGCGGCCTGTGGATCGGTTTGCACGAGGGCCCGGGCCAGATGCTCCTTGGCGGGCAGCGAATCGGGCATCCGCTCGACGGCCTCGCGGAGCAGAGGCTCGCCCCGCGGGTCTCCGAGCCGGCTCAAGGCGAGGCCGAGGTACATGCCCAGGCGATCGATGACGGGATCTCGAAAGCCCGCCTGGCGTTCTCCGCCGGCCTGCAGGCCGGCTCGGCAGGCGGCGGCGGCCCGGGCAGGATCGTCGGCATTCAGCAGGGCGGCGGCGAGTGCCGCGTAGGGGACGGGATTCACCGGGTTGCGTTCGACGGCCGCCGCGCAGGCAGCCACAGCCTCCTCGTGGCGATCGAGCTTCGAGAGCTCCGTGCCGTAGCGGGAAAGCGACCGGGAACTGCCACCGCTCTTCACGACGGCGTCGTGCCAGGCGGCGAGCGGTGAGCGGTAGACGGTGTTGCGGGCGGCGGTCATCGTTGCGAGGACGACGACGAGTATGGCCGCGACAGGCAGCAGCACCTGCGTATGGCCGGCGACAGCGACGATCGCCGCGGTGATCGGGATCGCTGCGGCGAGATACATCCGGTGCTCCACGCACACATCCTGCACCGGCAGGATGCTCGACGTGGGCGCGAGCAAGAACAGGAATGCGAGGATCGCAAATGCGACCGCCGTTCGCCTCGGCAGTGCGACGAGGGCCCAGCCCGCCAACGCGAGCGTGCCAATGGCCGGTAGGAGCAGCCAGGCGTCGCGGCCAAGGAGATCCTTTCGCAGCGCGGCGCCGTGGTCGATCGAGAGCCCTGCCGGAATCACGAGCCGAGAGAGATACCAGAGGATCACGACCGGCTGGTTGGCGGCGTAGACGAGCGACTGCCACGGGGAAAAGCCCACCTCGGGATAGCGGGCCCGCTGAAAAAAGACCACGGCCCAGAGAATCGGCCAGGTGGCAAACAGGGCGAGGTGCCAGCGGCCGCGGCGGGCGAAGACCTCCCGCCACGACTCGGCCAGAAACGCCCGGTCGAGCAGCAGGATGAGCGGCGGTACGACCACCACCCATTCCTTGCAGGCCATCCCCAGGCCGCAGGCCAGCACTGCTGCCGCGACCCACGGGAGCGGACGGGGCGATGCGACGGCTTTCACGAAGGCGGCACAGGTGGCGAGCGCCGCAGAGGCCGCGAGCAGTTCGATCCGCTGATAGACGTAGCTCACCGCCTGCGACTGGAGCGGGTGCACGAGCCAGATAGCGGCCGTGATCGCCGCGACTGCCGGGATCGACGCCAGGCCAACACCGTCAGGGCGGCGACGTGCCAGGAGCATGCTCACGACACTGTACAAGAGCCAGCCATTGAGCAGATGGATCGCGAGGTTCACCGCATGAAATGGGAGCGGATCGAGAGGCGACAAGTCGGACAGTGCCGCGAGCATCCGGCCAACCTGATAGTTGGCGGCAAACGAGAGATAGGGGATCGGCCGATGCGGCAGTTCGCCCCCCTCGAACATCGGCCGCCACGGTGGCAGGAGCGTGCGGATCGCGCGGTTGTCTACGATCTCGGAGAGGTCGTCGAAGAGGAACGGGCCGCGAAGGCTCGGGGCATAGGCGGCGACCACCGCCAGCGCCGCCGTGGCGAGGATCACAAGCGGCCGCCGGACGACCCATGACTGGATGTCGCTCGCGGTCATCGCTCCGCCTCTCCGGCCGCGAGCCGGGCACGGATAAGCTCGCAGCGTCGCTCGGCCCGCATGGCCCGGTCGTCGTCGCCGAGGGATTGACAGGCGACGGCGAGGCCGTCCCAGGCCCGCGGATCGCCTGGATACAGCCTGGTTGCCGACTCGAAGGTGACGACCGCCTGATCCGCCCGCACTTCATCCAGATGCCGGCGGCCTTGCCGCACGAGTTCGTCGGCCGTGCCGTACCGCTCCCGCTCGAACCACGACTGGTCGTCGAGTTCGGCGGGCGGGCCGTGCAGGGCCCGCTCGATCTCGGTGGCATCGAGGCGGAACACGAGGATCGAGCCGCCGATGACGGTGTCGGGAGGGCGATGCCGCAGGAACGCCTTGAGCCGACCGGCCTGGAGGATGTTGAAGGCGGCGACGGCGAGGGCGCCGTCGGACGGGGGCGTGCCGAGCGAGAGGACGCCGAGTTCATCGCGGTCGCGAGTGATCGCGGCCAGCAGCTGCCGTGCGGAGGCGTCGGCCTGCGGTGCGTCGGGAGCACTCTCGTGACGCATAAGCCAGGCCGCCGCGGCCTGATAGTCGCGCTCAAACGTCTGGCACCAGCGGCCCCGGGGGCGATCGGCCACGCCCTGCAGCGCGGTCGCGCTCACGCAGTACAGCCCGGGCGAGAACGACTGCCGGACGCCCCACTCCGGCGGCAGTCCGAGCAGTTCGAAGTCCGCAAGGGCGGTGTCGGGGCGGGCGCCGCCGAAATAGGTGACGTAGGCCGGCTCGTCGGGCCGGCGGTTCCGCTCCAGCCAGGCTGCCAGCCGGTCGAGATCCTGGCCCCAGTCGAGACTTGAATCGACGAGCCACTCGTGCGCTCGGCCGCGAGGCACGATCTGGTTGAAATAGGCGAGCGTCGCCGGCCAGTGGCTCGCGACATCCAGGGCGTGCAGGCCGAGAAGGAGCACGACGAGGCCCTTGAGCCAGCGCGACGTCGCCGCTCGCCACGTGCCGCCGGCCAGGATCATGAGCGGCGGATACGACGGGAGCAGATGTCGCTCGCCGATGTTCAGATGGCTCGAGAGAAAGAACGGCCAGAGCACCGCGAGCATGATGACAAGCGGCACCGAGCCCCAGAGTTCGCCCCGCAGCGGCAGCCGGGCCCGCAGAGCGGCGACAATCTCCGCCACCTGTCGCGCGACGCCCCAGCCGCAGAGGGCAAGCGCGGGCAGCGTGTTCTTGATCGCCAGACAGAGCGGAAAAAACCACCACCAGCCGTGGATCGAGTGCTCACCGATCGCAAACGCATAGCGATGGCTGCTGCGGGCGGCGACGTAGCTCATGCCCCAGAGCCAGGCCTCGGGCAGCAGGCGGAAGCCCCCAAGCCACTCGCAGAGCGTGCCAATGGTTCCGGCGTGGCCGACGCATTCGGCGAGGGTCGCGAACCAGTAGTACCGAAGCCCGGAAACATGCTCCGCGGTTGGCAGATACCGAAATCCACATGAAGCCCAGATGCAGCCTGCCGCAGCGGCGAGCGGCACGGCCAAGGTCGGCAGGGCAAGCCCGGTGCGGGCCGGAAGGCTCGTGGCCGTCGTACGCCACCCGCCGAGGTGCACATCCAGCGGTTTTCCCGAGGCGAGGATCGCGACGAGAAACGCAACCGCCACCGGGGCCAGTAGCACGCTCGAGTGCTTGGCGATCGCGGCGAGGCCGACCGCGGCCGCCGCGGCAGCCAGCGTGCGGCCGGTCACTTGGTTGAGCACTTGCCAGAGCGACCAGGCTGCGAGCGTGAAGCAGACCGCCCCGCACACGTCGCTCGTGGCGAGTGGGCCGTGGGCGACGACCGCCGGCCAGAAGGCCGCAAGGGCGAGCGACACGACCCCGCCGCCGAAGCCAAAGAGCGATCGCGACCAGAGGAAGATGGAGAGGCACAAGGCGACCGACCACGCCATGGAGGCGCAGCGGGCGGAGGCCACGAGGCGTTTCGCGGAGTTCTCAGACCGGTAAAGCAGCCCACGGCCGATCCGCATCGCATCGGCGGCCCGCCAGTCTGCGGTGTCTTCCGGGATGTGCGGGTTGAAGAGCAATACCGGTAACGCACACCAGCGTTGCGGAAGGTTGCCATTTTCCGGCTGAAGGCGATAGTCGCCGGATCGCCAATAGGCCACACCCGACGCCAGGTGCAGGATCTCGTCGTACGTGGGCGTGGCATCGAGTGTGGCCGTGAAGGCAAGAACGAGGTGCGCGGCCAGGAGCGCCGTGACGACCAGAACTTCATGAAATCGGTGGCGACACCGGCCGGTCGCGATCATGGCCCGCGCTCCGACCCGGCGTTCTCGAGCAGAGGGTTGAGCGCAGCGGGCAGTTCACCGCCGAGGTCGCGAAACCGTTTCAAATCGGCGATCGCTTCCGCCGTCTTACCGGCGCGCAACCTGACGACGCCACGATTGAAATACGCCTGTCGGAAGGCCGGGTTGGCGACGATCGCGGCATCGAAGTCGTCCATGCCGGCCTCGATCCGGCCGCGCTGAATGTGGAACAGCCCCCGGTTGTAGAGGTGGTTTGCGGATTTCGGCTCCAGGCGGATCGCCCGCCGGAAAGACTTCAATGCCTCGGCGTCCTCGCCATTGCCCGCTTGAGCGAGCGCAAGAAGACCGTACACGTCGGCGCTCAGGTCGTAGATCTCGCAAGCCTTCATGAGCAGAGGGATCGCCTCGGCGTGTCGGCCGTTATCGTTGAGCGCATTCGCGCGACGAACGAACGTTGTGATCGCCGCTGTACGATCGCTGTCCCAGCCTTCCGGGCGAAGTTCGGCGGGCGGGCCATCGAGTGCGGCCCGAAGGTCGGCCTCAGACAGTGAAAAAATGAGGATCGAACCACCTACGGATCCGTCCGGCGGCCTGTGTCGCAGGTAAGCCCGCAGCCGCGCGGACTGGAGCACGTTGAAGGCATAGACCGCGAGGTCGTGGGGCGTGGCGCCGCCAAGGCCCGCAAGCGCCAAATCTACAGGCTGCATCGTGTCGGGCCCCAAGACTCCGGGGTCCCCTTCGGTGGCCGCGGCTGCAGGAGCGGACTGACCGCGTAAGGCCGCGGATTGCCGGACGTATTCACGCGCTCGCTGGTAGGTCTGTTCGTAGCGATTGCACCACCAGGCGGCAGGCCGCTCGTACACCGCTTGCAGGGAAGTCGCGCTCACGCAATAGAGACCAGGCTGAAGGTTCTGAGGAGTTCCAGTCGCTGGGGCGAGCACCAAGACCTCCGCCTGCGGAAGTGTCTGTTCTGGAAGGCCGCTGCCAAAGAAATCGATGTAGACATGTTGTCGCCCAGACGCATTCTTCTCGAGCCAGGTTCGCAATCGAAGCAGATCCTGGCCCCAGTCGAGGTTCGAATCCACCAGCCACTGATACTCGCGGCCACGCGGCACGACCTGATTGAAGTAGGCGAGCGACGAGGGCCAGCGGGTGGCGACGTCCGCAGTATGCAGGGCGAGGAGGATGACAACGGCTCGCCAGACCCACGCCGACGAAGCGGCGGCAGCGACTCCCCCCGCCAGCACCATGAGTGCGGGGTACGAGGGCAGCAGGTGGCGTTCGCCGATGTTCAGGTGGCTCGTGAGGAACGTGGGCCAGAGGACGACGAGCATCCCGAGCGGCGCGAGACTGGCGTAGGCCGCCGGACCGAGCGGCATCCGCTGCCGGAAGCTGCGGAATAGGTCGCCGCAGGCGATTCCGATACCCCACAGCGAAAAGATCAGCGAAGGCAAAGTGTTCTTGATCGCGAAGCAGAGCGGGAAATACCACCACCAGCCGTCGATCGTGTAGTGTCCGATGGCGAAGGCATTCCGCATTCGCACCGTGGCCCCGACGTAGCTCAGCCCGTAGATCCAGCCCTCCGGCAGCAGCCGCCAGACGGCGAGCGCTTCGCAGAGTCTGCCGATGCCGCCGGCATGCTCATTGCACGACTCGAGCGTCTTGTAGCGGCGGAACTCGAGCGGCCCGCAGCCCGGCCCCGCGGCGTCGTAGCGAAAGCCGCACGACGCCCAGATGAAGAACACCGCGCCGACGAGCGGAACCACGAGTGACACCAAGGCGAGGGCCGTTCGCGGCCAACGACCGCGGACGACCGTCTTCCAGGGGCCGAGATTCACGACGAGCGGCCGGCCGAGGGCGGCGATCACGACGAGATACAGAAGTGCCAGCGGGGCGAGCATGACGCTCGAATGCTTGGCGATCGGCGCGATGCCGATCGTGAAGAACGCGGCGGCGAGTGTCCCGGGCGTGATCCGATGAAACACCTCCCAGAGCGACCAGGCCCCGAGCGCGAAAAATAATGCCCCGCAGGCGTCACTCGTGGCGAGCGGCCCGTGGGCGACGAGCGCCGGCCAGAAGGCCGCGAGCACCAGCGACACGAGGCCGCCAGCCGTGCCGAAAATCGACCGCGACCAGAGGTACACGACGAGGCACAGGGCCGTGGACCAGACCGTGGCCATCGCCCGGGAGGCGGCGAGCATCGCCTGCGGGTCGTTGCCGCAGGTGTAGAGGTATTGCCGGCCGAGCAGAATCGCCTCGCTCTCCCGCCATACGTTTTGGTCGAGCGACGGAAACTTCAGATTCATGAAGAGCAGCGGAATCGCGCACCACCGCTGCGGGAGGTTGCCGTTTTCGGGCTGCAGCCGATAGTCGTCGAGCGTCCAGTAGGCGACGCCTGCCACCATGTGGAGCGGTTCGTCGAACGTGGTCGAGGCGCCGAGCGTGGCCGTGTAGGCGAGGGCGTAGTGGGCCACAAGCAGGGCGATCACGGCGGCTGCGACCCAGATGCCGCGTGGCTCGCCGCTCGCCCGACTCATTCCGCTCGCGGTTCGCCCGTCCATACATCACCCGGCTGCCGTGGGAGCGCGTCGTGAGAGGGAGCCCAGGCACTCTGGCAAGACGTAATCCCGCCAGTCGCGGTGCGGCAAAAAGTTGGCGGCACTCCGGTTGCCAAGCACGAACACGGCCAAGAGCAGGCTGACGATCGCCAGCAGCAGGCCGCCGATCAGAAGCATGCCCGCGGTGAACGTCGCCCAGCCGGGAATCGCGGCCGTGGTGAAGAGGCGGATCGCGACAACGGCGGCGAGTGCCGTAACGACCACCGCCGTGAGTCCACCCACGATCACGAACAAACGTGACACGATGACGTCGCTCCACACCGACAGCGCGCAGATGCCGTGCATCACGAGCGACGGCAGATTCATCTTCGACTCGCCGGCCAGCCGGCGGCCGCGGGCGATCGGCACCTGCACGACCGGGATTCGGGCGTGAAACACGCCGGCGGCGTAGTGGTTCCAGATCTCGGAGACGCCGACGATCCGTTCGAGCACCGGCCGCGGCAGGACGCTGAAGTTGCCCACCTTCACGTCGCGGCCGACGAAGAGCTTGTGCAAAAGGCGAAACGTTCGGTACCCGACCATGAACCCCGCGCCGTCGTGCCGCTTGAGCCGTTCGGCGAACACGGCGGAGTGAGGGGAGGCTTCGGCCGCCGCGAGCAGCTCGAGCAGCGACGACGGGCAGTCTTCACCGTCGCCGTCCATCACGACGGCGTAGTCGGCATCGGTCTCGGCGGCGATGAACGACAGGCCGATCGCGATCGCCCGCTGGTGGCCGAGGTTGCGGCGGAGCCGGAGGACTTCGACGGCGGGAATGTGCGGCGTCGGACCGGGGAGGGCCGCGAATTCCTCGTGTCGGGAGCCGTCGTCCACGAACACGACGGCGAAGTCATGGGGGAGCGCGGCCGCGACGGAATCGAGCTGCTCGAGCAGGAGCGCGGCGCTCTTGGCGTCGTTGAAGACCGGGATGCAGACGACGATGGAGATGCGATCGGTCTTCATCTGGGATGAATCTACTGGCTCACGTGGCTCACGGCTTTTGAACGAGCCCAACCAGCGCAAGCACGGACGCCGGTGGCTGGCCGCCAAGCCGCACGAACGCCTCGATGTCGGCCCGCGCCTCAGCCGGGCGGCCGGCACGGATCAGGAGGACGGCTCGATTGTAATGGGCATCACGGAAGGTTGGATCGGCCGCGAGCGCCGCTGTGAAGTCGGCGATGGCTGCCGCGGGCTGGCCCATTTCGGCATGCAGCCTGCCCCGGTTGTAGACCGCCTCGGCGTCCTTCGCATCGCAGGCGACCGCCCGGTTGAATGCGTCGGCGGCGGCGGCCTTGTCGCCGCGGGCCTGCTGCGCGATGCCAAGATGATCCCAGCCTTTGGCGTATTTTGGATCGACTTCGACCGAGCGGATGAACGACTGCTCGGCCTCGTCGCGCCGGCCAAGATCAAGGAGCACGTTGCCCCGGTTGAGCCACGCGGGGGCGATCTCGTCGTCAAGGGCAATCACCTCGTCGAGAACGGCGAGTGCCTCGGGCAGCCGGCCGAGCCTCCAGAGGACGTAGCCGCGATCCGCAAGGGTCGTTGTGTCGTCGGGCGTGAGTTCGAGGACGGCGTCGATCGCCGCAAGGGCGTCGGCAAAGCGACCCTGTGATTTGGCGAGCAGGCCGAGATTCACGCCGTGCGCTCTCGGATAACGCCCCGTCCGAGTTGCGGTGACCAAGAGCCGCTCTGCCTCTGCCAACGACGCGGGATCCTTCTTCGCGATCAGTTGGGCCGCGAGATTGATCATCGCCCGCTCGTTCCGCGGCTCAGCCGCGAGGGCCTTCCGCCACAGAATCTCGGGCGTGACGAACTCACGATTGCGGGCCGCCGTCGAGAGGCCGAGGGTGAGGGCGACAGTGGTGGCGGCCAGGCCGCAGAACCGCGGCGAGAGCGCGAGCCGCTCACGGGCGACGACCCACGCCAGCGCGACAGCCGGCACGATCAAAGCAGCGCTCGCCAGATACGCCCGATGCTCGGCGATCGTCTGCGTTTTGACCGGGATCACCGAAGACGTCGGCCC
>BJHK01000032.1 GCA_014192425.1 Planctomycetia bacterium
TCGGTGATCGCCACCTCCGCGATGCCGCCCCGGATCCGACGCGGATCGCCATGGCGGCCGATGCCTACCGCCGCGCGGCACTCATCGCGCAGGATCAGCCCGACATTCATGTGCGGCATGCGCTGGCGCTCGTCGGCCTGGGCCGGCAGGGGCTCGCCGACGAGGCGCTCTCGCGGGCGGTGGCCGTCGATGGCCGGCTGGTTGCGTCGCCGGCCGCCCGCGCTGATGCAGCGCCGATCGATGAGGTGTTTGGCGATCGGCCGGCCGGCACGCCCACGCCGCTGGCCGCACGCGGTGCCGCCATCCTGCGCGAGATCGCCGTGGCCGCAGGGCCAGACGCCCCCGCCGTGACCCGGCTCGCCGACATGTGGGCCCGCCGTTGGCAGGCTCCCGGAGAGGCGGTGGCGGCGACCCGCTGACGACGTCCGGCGGCCGCCGACGGCCGCGGCTCGTCAGCCGGGCGAAACGGGGTATCCTTGGGCATCATGCCCGGCGACCAATCCCTGTGTGAACGCATCGATCTGGCGGCCCCCGATGGCCGGAGTCGGCTCGACGCGCTCCGCGGCCGGCTCGTGTCGCAGGGGGACATGGTCAGCCCGGCCAGCCGGCAGCGGACGATCGACGTCTTCGGTGCCCCGCTCACTCCCCGTCAGGTCGTGGAGCGGATTTGTGCCGACGTGCGCGACCGTGGGCTCGACGCACTGCTCGAATACACGCGTCGTATCGACGGCGTCGAGGTCTCACCCGACACGCTGGTCGTCACGGCCGAGACGCTGGCGGCGGCGCATCGTGACGTGGAGCCGGAGTTCCTCGCCGCGGTGCGCCGGATCGCCGCCAACGTGGAGCGGTTTCAGCGGGCCCTGCTCGCCCGCGACGTCGAGGTCCCGCTCGCCGGCGGCGGCGTCCTCCGGCAACGCTACCTGCCCCTCGACCGGATCGGCGTCTGCGTGCCCGGCGGTGCGGCAGCCTACCCGTCCACGCTCCTGATGACGGTCGTCCCAGCCCGGGTCGCCGGCGTCCGGGAGATCGTCGTCGTGGCCCCGCCGACGAGGTTCGGTGCCGAGAACCGGCACGTGCTCGCCACCTGCCACGAGCTCGGCGTCAGCACGGTGGTCCGCGCGGGCGGTGCGCAGGCCGTGGCGGCCCTCGCCTACGGCGTCGCCGGCCTGCGCCGGGTGGACAAGATCGTCGGCCCGGGCAACCTGTTCGTGGCATTGGCGAAGGAGCACGTCTTCGGCGATGTCTCCATCGACTCGATCGCCGGGCCAAGCGAGATCGTGATCGTGGCCGACGACGCGGGGCACGCCGAGTACATCGCGGCCGACATGCTCGCCCAGGCGGAGCACTCGCCCGGCTCGGCGATCCTCGTGACCGCGAGCCGGGACCTCGCCGCTGCCGTCGTCGCCGCGGTCGCGAAGCGGATCGCGGTGCTGGAGCGGAGCGACCTGACCCGCGACAGCCTTGCCCGCTTCGGCGGCATCGTGATCGCGCGGAGCGATGCCGAGGCGGCGGCCGTCGCCGACGAACTGGCCCCGGAGCATCTTTCCATCGACACTCGCGACCCGGAGGCGACGCTGGCTTCGATCCGGCACGCCGGCGCCGCCTTCCTGGGACCGTTCAGCCCGGTGGCGGCTGGTGACTACGCCGCCGGTCCGTCGCACGTGCTCCCCACGGGGGGCACGGCCCGGTTCGCTGCCGGCCTGTCGGCCAACGAATTCCTGCGCGGTGGCAGCGTAATCAACCTCGCCCGGGCGGACCTCGCCGCCATCGCGGACGACATTCGCACGCTCGCCGACACCGAGGGGCTGACGGCCCACCGGCGCAGCGTCGAGACCCGGCTCTCCTGAAGCAGGTCCGGTCGTGCCGAATGCGCCGCCGCTGCCGACTGGCCGGCTCGCCGCCGCGGTGTGAGGTAAACTCGGAGGCCATGGCTCCCACCTCCACACCGAACCCGTTCGACCGCTTCGTCCGCGCCGACATCGCGGCCATGCAGGGCTATGTCCCCGGCGAGCAGCCGCAGGGCGGGAAGTGGATCAAGCTCAACACCAACGAGAATCCCTATCCCCCCTCGCCGGCCGTGGCCCGGGCGATCGCCGCCGCGGCCGCGGGACGGAATCTTGCCCGCTATCCCGATCCGCTGGCCACGGTGTTTCGCCTCCGTGCCGCCGAGGTCCTCGGCGTCGATCCCGACTGGATTATCTGTGGTAACGGCAGCGACGACCTGCTGACGATCATCGTCCGCACGTTCGTGGGAGCGGGTGAGTGCCTGCGGATGCCGTACCCGAGCTACATCCTCTACCGCACGCTGGCCGGTCTGCAGGGAGCCGTCTGCGACGAGGTCCACTACTGCCGCGACTGGTCGCTGGGCGACGAGTTCGCGGCCCCGCGGGACGACCTTCGGCTCGCGATCCTCGCCAACCCCAACAGCCCATCGGGCACGCTCCTGCCGCCGGAGCGGGTCGCGGTCCTCGCCGAGCGGCTGCCCTGCGCCTTCGTCGTTGATGAGGCCTATGGCGACTTCGCGGACGTGAACTGCCTCGGGCTCGTCCGCGACAACGAGCGGGTGATCGTCTCCCGGTCGTTCTCCAAGTCGTACGCCCTCGCCGGCCTGCGGTTCGGCTTCGCCGTCGCCCAGCCGCAGGTCATCGAGCACCTCCTCAAGATGAAGGACTCGTACAACTGCGACACGCTTGCGATCGCCGCGGCCACCGCCGCGATCGACGATCAGGCCTGGCTGGCGGACAACCGGGCGAAGATCGTCGCCACCCGCCGCCGGCTGACGGACGCCCTGCGGGCCCGCGGCTACGACGCCGTCGAGAGCCAGGCGAACTTCGTGTGGTGCACGCACCCCGAGCGGCCGCACAAGCCCGTCTACGAGGCCCTCAAGACGGCCGGGATCCTCATTCGCTACATGCCTTATGCCGGCTGGGGCGACGGCCTCCGCATCAGCGTCGGCACTGACGCCGAGATCGACGCCTTCCTCTCCGTGATGAAGACGCTCTGACGCACCCCGACCTTCCGCCACCCCCCGTGACACCCATGCCCCGCGCCGCCACCGTCTCCCGCAAGACAGCCGAGACCGACATCCGCCTCACGCTCGACCTCGACGGCACCGGCCGCGCCGAGATCGCCACGGGGATCGGCTTCTTCGACCACATGCTCACGCTGCTCGCCGGCCACGCCCTCTTCGACCTCACGGTCGCCTGCACGGGCGACCTGCATGTCGATGGCCACCACACGGTGGAGGACGTGGGCCGGGCCTTGGGCAGTGCACTGGCGGAGTGCCTCGGCGAACGGCGTGGCATTCGTCGCTACGGCCACGCCATCGTGCCGATGGACGAGGCACTGGCGACGGTGGCCGTCGATCTCGGCGGCCGGACGGCCGTCGTATTCGCGGTCGAGTTCCCGGTGCCGGTGATCGGCGCGTTCGACGCCCAGCTCGTGGAGGTGTTCTGGGAGAGCGTGGCGGCGACGGCGGGGATGAACTTCCACGCCATCCTCCACCACGGCCGCAACGGCCACCACATCGCCGAGGCGGTGTTCAAGGCCGGCGCCCGCGCCCTGCGGGTCGCCGTCGAACCCGACCCGCGCCAGCCCGGCATCCCGAGCACGAAAGGCACGCTGACGAGCGCCTGAGGGTGCCCAGTCGGCAAAGGAAAAAGGTGCCTGCCACCTTTTTCTTGTGCGCCCCAGCTCGCTACTCGTTGACGTATGTCTCCAGGAACCGGGCGAGCGAATGGAAGTCGCTGCCACGTTCCACGTAGCGGACCACCGTGACCAGCGTGTTGGGATCGACGAGCTCCTCGAAGGGAACGTAGTTCAGGTCGAGCTGCCCCGACACGCTCACCATCACGCCGTCGAGCCCCCGCTCGGCCAGCGCCCGGTAGCCGCCGACGCCCAGCTGGCTGCCGAGCATGACGTCGAAGGCGTGCGGTTTGGCGCACCGGGCCTCGTAGCCGAGCTGCAGGCCGACCACCTTCCGCGACCGCCCCGTCTGCCGCTTGAACTCGTCGGCGACGAACTTGGCGAACATCTTCCCCAACTGCACGTGGGAGATCGAGATATGACCATGGTCGTCGCGGGGAATGCCCTCCAGGGCCGAGGCGGGCAGGTACTCGGCGAGTCCCTCCGCCATGACGATCACGCCATAGGACTTTCCCTCCTGCTCCTCGCGGACCCGCATCGTCTTCACGATCCGCCCCACCACCGCGTCGATCGCCATCACCGGCTTCAGGCGGGTGCGGCCGTCCGGATCGGTGACCGTCTCCTCGCCCCGGTACTTCCCGTGGATGTCCTCGACGCTGATCACGAGGCTGGCCTCGCCCGCGATCGCCGCCCCGTACGACAGCCAGCCGGCGCTGCGGCCCATCGTCTCGCAGAGGAAGTAGGCCCGGCTGGCCTCGGCGTCGTAGAGCAGGTTGCGGATCTCGCCGCCGAGCGTGTCGACAGCCGTGAAGTAGCCGAACGTGAAGTCGATCCCCATGTAGTCGTTGTCGATCGTCTTGGGGAGGTGGACGACCGGAATCCTGGGGGCATTGGCCGGCAGCCGGTCCTGGAACAGCTTGAACTTGTTGGCGGTCTTGAGCGTGTCGTCACCGCCGATCGAGATCAGGGCCTCGACGCCGAGCGAGCGCAGCCCGTCGTAGACGTTCTGCAGCGGCTGGGACCGCTCCGCATCGGAGAGGTGGCTGGGTTGGGAGACGTGCTTGCCGGGATTCGTCCGGGCGGTGCCGATCATGATGCCCTGCCCGCTCCGCGTCCGCTTGAGGAACTCGGGCGTGATCTTGATGTAGTCGCGCCCATCGACGAGCGGCCGGGCGGGCGAGTAGTCGGCCAGCGACGAGTAGCCGTGCTTCATGCCGATGACCTCCGTCCCCTCGCGCATGAACGACGTGGCGGCGGTCGAGATCACGGCGTTGGCGCCGGGGGCCGGCCCGCCGGCGAAGAGGATGGCGACGCGGCGGAAGTGGTGGGCGGCCTTCGGGGGGCGGGAGAGCGATTCGGGCATTGGTCTGCGGGACTCCTGTTGGCCTTGGGAAACAGTACTACGATCCGATGGAACTCACGGGTTCGAGAATCCTACTTGTCCAGCCGCCGTGGGCCGAGCGGGGCCGCGGCTGCGAGGCGAGGATACGCCCACTTGCCGCGACCCCGCCCGGCCCCCGGTTCGTGCACGGTGGTTCGCCGTGGGCCGAGCGGGGCCGCGGCTGCGAGGCGAGGATACGCCCACTTGCCGCGACCCCGCCCGGCCCCCGGCTCGTACGGCGTGAGCCACCGGGGTGCCGTCGCCTCATCCCGCCAGCATCCGTTCCACGAAGGTCGTGTCGACCTGTGCTTCGTGAAAGGCGGTGTTGGCGAGCACCTCGAGGTGCAGCGGCACGGTGGTCTTGATCCCCTCCACCCGCAGTTCCTTGAGGGCGCGGATCATCGTGGCGATCGCCTCCTTGCGGGTCGGCTGGTGGACGATCAGCTTGCCGACGAGGGAGTCGTAGTGCGGGGGGACGACGTAGCCGGTCGTGGCGTGGGAGTCCCAGCGGACACCGAAGCCGCCCGGGGCGAAGATCCGCTCGATGCGGCCGGGATTGGGGCGGAAGTTATGGGCCGGATCCTCGGCATTGATCCGGCACTCGATGGCGTGGCCGCGCGGGACGATCTCCTCCTGCCGCAGGTCGAGTTTCTCGCCGGCCGCGACGCGGATCTGGGCCTTGAGGAGGTCGATGCCGGTCACCATCTCGCTGACCGGATGCTCGACCTGGATCCGGGCGTTGACCTCGATGAAGTAGAAGTTGTCCTGCTGATCGACGATGAACTCGACGGTCCCGGCGGAGTAGTAGCCGGCCGTCTTCGCCAGCCGGACGGCCGCCTCGGCCATCTTCTGCCGCGTGGCCTGCGGCAGCCGCGGCGAGGGACTCTCCTCGATCAGCTTCTGGTGCCGCCTTTGCGTGGAGCAGTCGCGCTCCCAGAGGTGGAAGATGTTGCCGTGGCGGTCGCCGAGGATCTGGATCTCCACGTGCCGCGGCCGCTCGATGTATTTCTCGATGTAGATGCCCGGGTTGCCGAACGCGGCCTGGGCCTCGGCCGAGGCCTGCTGCCAGGCGCTGGCCAGGGCGAGGTCGTTGGCCGCGACCCGCATCCCCTTGCCGCCGCCCCCGGCCGTCGCCTTGAGGAGTACCGGGAAGCCGATCGTGCGGGCGATGTCCAGTGCCTCGCGCTCGTTGGAGAGGAGGCCGTCGCTGCCGGGCACGGTCGGCACGCCCGCCTCGCGGGCCAGGGCCCGGGCCGAGTTCTTGTCGCCGACTCGTTCCATCGCCTCGGGGGTGGGACCGATGAACTCGATGTCGCAGGAGCGGCAGACCTCGGCGAAGTGGGAGTTTTCCGAGAGGAAGCCGTAGCCGGGATGGATCGCCTGGACGTTGCCGATCTCGGCGGCGCTGATCACGCGGTCGATCCGCAGGTAACTGTCGGCCGCCCGGGCCGGGCCGACGCAGAACGCCTCGTCGGCGAGTTCCAGGTACGGGGCGTTGCGGTCGGCCTCACTGAAGATGGCGACCGTCTCCACGCCCAGTTCGCGGCAGGCCCGGATCACCCGCAGGGCGATCTCCCCGCGGTTGGCGATGAGTATCCGTTTGAACATGGCGCGGGAATCAGGCCTCTGGGTCGACCTTGATGAGCGGCTGGCCAAACTCGATCGGCGCCCCGTTCTCGACCAGGATCGCGACCACCTGCCCCGAAACACCCGCCGGTATCTCGTTGAAAACCTTCATCGCTTCCACGATGCAGACGGTTTTCTCCGGCCCGATGCGGTCGCCGACCTTGACGAACGGCGCGGCATCGGGGCCCGAGGCCCGGTAGAACGTGCCCACCATCGGGCTCTTGATCACCAGCAGCCGGGCATCGCTTTCGGATCCCTTGGCGGCCGGCTGCCCGGCGGCGTCGGCCGGCGCGGGGCGGGCGGCCGGGGCGGAATACGCCACGACCTCTCCCCCGCGTCGGATGCGGACCCGGTTGTCGGCCTGCTTGAGGTCGAGTTCCGACAGATCGTGCTCCTTCATGAGCTCGATCAGCCGGCGAACCTTCTTGACGTCAAACAGGTCCCCGGAGTTTTGCGCGGCACACATGGCTGTCGATGGTTCTCCTGCCTGCGCGGCCGCCTGCCGGCCGGATCGCAGGGAAGGTAGTCCGTTTGCGAGGTTTCAGTCAAGGCAAAGCAGGCCCGGCGGACCGGGAATGGCGAGTTCCACCGGGTTTTGTCTGGCCGCATGCATCGCGCCGGTTGTTTCGGAACGGGGCGCCGCGCGCGGAGCGATTCGCACCGCGCCGCCCACGGTCAGGAAGTCCCGCCTGTCCGGAAGTGGTGCGATTCGCCCCGCCGGGCGAGAAGATTCGAATCGGCGCTGGAGCGAATTGCCCCAGCATGCCGGTTGCGACCAGTGGGGCATCGTCGCCAAACAGGCGTTTTTTCCGCGGCTTTCCTCGGGATCCGTCTGTGCCTCGAAAAAGGAAGAAGTTTGGCACGCGACGTGCGTTCTTCTCCAGTGGGTTGGTCGATCGGGGAGGAGGGAGAAAGAAGGACAGGTGTCACTGCCTGCCGGCCCGCGCTTCCACGGCGGCCAGCTTCTTTTCTGTTCGGTTTCTTTTCTTTTGAGGGGCAAGGTTCATGAATAACACCGTTGCGTATCGCGATCTGCCGGCTTCCGGCCGGGGCACGGAAACACACGTGCCGAAGGTGCTCGTAGTCGATCCGTGTGTCGAGGCGTATCAGGACTGGGCGGCCGCCGCTGGACGGGGGGAAGTGCAGATCCACTTTCGATCGTCCGGTCAGGCTGCCCGGGCGCTCATGAGGCGGGTGTGGTTCGACGTGTGCATCGTCGGTGACGATCTGGAGGACATGGCAGGAGAGGATTTCCGCGAACTGCTGCGGATCGCGGAATCCAGGCCGTGCCTGGCTGCCATCCCCTCCGCCGCGGCTCGCGGCACGGTGAAGGAGACGCTGGCCGGACTTGAGGCGGCAGCGGCGATCGCCGGTCGCGGGAACCGGGGAGCGGGTGTGGCCAATTTTCCCCGGGTGGCGGGGAGTTTTCTGGCCAGCGCCGCGGCGGCGGCGGCCGCCGCGATGGGATTGATGTTGTCGAAATAGTCGCAGCGATGGACTCCGGCCGGCTGGCGTCACGCCGATCGGCCGGAGTCCTCGCCGTTTCGCGGGGGAACGTTGTCTGGAGAAGAACGCTCGGCCGGGATACGATCGTTCAGGCAGGTTCTCCACACTAGCGAGCCGCTCTCCAGTGACTTCTGTAGCGATCCCCACCGACCTGCCGCGTCTCGCGCCGCGGGATCGTGAGGCGAGCAAGCGGAACTTCGGCCGGATCGTCGTCGTGGGAGGCGCAGCCGGCATGGCCGGCGCCCCGGCGCTGGCGGCGATGGCCGCCCTGCGCAGCGGCGCGGGCCTCGTCGAACTGCTCGTGCCGGAGGGCGTGGTCGGCATCGCGGCGACGTTCGATCCCTGCGTGATGACCCGCGGGCTGCCGACATCGACCGGCGGATTCGCTGTGCAGGCGGCCGACCCGATCCGGGAGCAGGCGGTTCGTGCCGATGCGCTGGTGCTGGGCCCCGGCATCGGCCGAACGGCGGCCGTGGTCGAACTCGTGCATGCCGCATGGCGCGACCTGTCGCAGCCGGTCGTCGTCGATGCCGACGGCCTGTGGGCGCTGGCCCGCCTCGAATCGCGGGACCTGGCCCGGCATGCCGGCCCGCGAATCCTCACGCCGCACGCCGGCGAGATGCTCCGGCTGCTCGGCCATGATCCGTCATCTTCTCCGTCCGGTGGTCGAGCATGGCTGGAGCAGGAGGCCCGCCGGTTGGCGGCCGCGATCGACGCCGTCCTCGTGCTCAAGGGGGCGGGGACGCTGATCGCCGCTCCGAACGAGGAGTGCAGGAACGAGACCGGCAACCCCGGCATGGCGACGGCGGGCACGGGGGACGTGCTCGCCGGGGTGATCGCGGCACTCCTCGGCCAGGGGCTTGCCCCGTTTCCTGCGGCGCGGCTCGGAGCGTGGGTGCATGGCCACGCCGGTGACGTGGCGGCGGCCGACCTCGGCGCGGTCTCGATGACGGCCCGCGACCTGCTCGACCGGTTGCACGTCGGGTTCCGGGCGGCCGGCTGCCGGTGACGCGTCAGCGGCTCGTCCGCGCCGCGAGCGCGGCGAGCCGCGTGACGTCGGCCACGCCGTCGTCACGGGCGATCCACAGCCTGCGCCCCTCGTCGTGGGCCATCCGCAGGCCGCCGGTGAACGAGCCGAAGGCGGGAAGCACGAGCAGCCGCTCGTCGGCGACGAAGCAGCGATCGGCGATCCGGCCGGCGCCCGGGGAGCGAATCAAGACCGTCGGATGGAGGTGGCCGGCGATCGTGAACGTGTGGGCACCGCGCGACGACGGCGACGAGGCGGGCTCGTGCACGAAGTGAAACGGCGGCTCGTCGAGGACCGGCAGGCAGCCGTCGAGGCCGAGCGTCGCGGGCAGCCTGCCGATCGCCCGGTCGTGATTGCCGAGCACGAGGATCACTTCCACGGCGGTGAGCCGCTCGCGCAGGGCGGCGAACTCGGCGAACACCCGCTCCGTGCAGCCGCTGCGGGCGTGGAACAGGTCGCCGAGGATCAACAGTCGCCGGGCGGCGCCGGCCCGAAGAATCGCCTCGAGCCGGGCGAGGTCGGCCTGGGCCGATCCCTCCGGCACCGGGATGCCGGCGTGCCGGAACGTCGCCGCCTTGCCGAGATGCAGATCGGCGACGAGGAGCGTCGCGGTCGCGGGCAGGAACGCACCCCGCCCCGGCAGGAGCACGATGTCCGCATCCTGCCCGGCTGCCTGCGCCGCGTCGGCGACCACGATCCGCATCCCGTGCATCCCGCCTGCTCCTCCCTCCGGCCGCTCAGCCGCCATGTCCGGCCGCCTGCTCCAGGTCGCGGGCCATGTCGGCGATCTGCGTGAGCCAGTCCTTGCTGGTCAGCCGCGACTGTACGAACTCCGCCCAGATCGGGAACGCCAGCGGGGTGAGCCGCGCCGTCTCCACGATCCGGATCTCCTTGGCAGCCAGGGAGTCGAGCGTGTCGTGGAGCCGGCGGAACTCGAACTGCCTCTCCAGCACCTCGCGGCGGGCCTGGTCGAGGAGCATGTTGTCCGTATCGTGCTCCGAGAGCACGTCGAAGATCAGGCCCGCCGAGGCCTGTGTCTGCCGGTCGCTGCGCCGCCCCCCGGACACGAGCCCGGCCACGCGGGCGATCTCGCGGAAGTGCCGCCGGGCCATCTCGGTGCCATTCAGACAGGCGAGCAGGTCGTCGAGCAGGTTGTCCGGTGAGAGCAGCCGGCGCCATGCCCGCTGGTCGGTCGGAAACCCGTCGCGGCCCGCGAGTTCGAAGCCCCAGTCGTTGACGGCCATCGTCAGCGTCGCCGGGTGGCTGCGGGCGATCCGCCAGGCGACGAGCGCCGCAAGCCCCTCGTGAACGAGCCGCCCGGCGAACGGAAACAGGAAACAGTGCACGCCGTCGCGGCCCTGCCAGCGCTCCACGAGCAGCGTGTCGGCGTCGGGCAGCCGGCTCCAGCGGGCCTGCACCTGGAGCAGCGGGAGCACGGCGGCGACCTCGCGGGGCGCCTGCCGACCGCCACCGGGCCGCACCGCGTCGGCGACGAGGTCGAGCACGGCAGACGAGAGCAGCGTGGAGAGCGGCATCCGGCCGCCGTTCCAGCGCGGCACCTGCAGCCGGGCGGGCCCGCGGGCCCGCTTCACCCAGGCCGTGAGCCCGTCGAAGCGAAAGAGCACGAGCGGCCTGCCGGCGAACAGGAAGCGGTCACCGGCCGCGAGCCGCGACACGAATGATTCCTCGACCGTTCCCAGCCGCCCGCCGCGAAGCCACTTCACCTCCACCGTGGCGTCGCTCGTGATCGTGCCGATCCCCTGGCGGTGGCGCCGGGCGATCGCCTTGCTGGCGACGTACCAGCGGCCGAACCGCTCCCGAATCCGCGCGTAGTCGGGATAGGCCGACAGCGCCGGCCCGCCCCGAGCGGCGAAGTCGAGCGCCCAGTGCCAGGAGGCGTCGTCGAGGTCGGCGAAGGCCCGCGTGCCGCTCACCTCCGCCCGCAGGTCGGCCGCGCGAAAGCCGCCGCTGCAGGCCACCGTCACGATGTGCTGGGCGAGGCAGTCGAGTGGTGCCGTGAGCGGCGGCCGGGCCTCGACGGTGCCGGCCGCCGCGGCCTGTCGGGCCGCGGCGCACTCGATGAGTTCGAGGGCATGCGTGGGAACGCAGACAAGCCGGCCCACGGCTCCCGGAGCGTGGCCGCTGCGGCCGGCCCGCTGCAGGAGCCGGGCGATCCCCTTGGGGCTGCCGATCTGCAGCACCTGATCGACCGGCCCGAAGTCGACGCCGAGGTCGAGGCTCGACGTGGCGACCACGCACTTCATCCGTCCCTGCCGGAGCCCTTCCTCGGCGCGGGAGCGCAGGTCGCGATCGACCGAGCCGTGGTGCAGTGCCAGTGACCGGCGCCACGCCGGCCGTGCGGCCGCGATCGCCTCGAACCAGCGTTCCGCCTGCGACCGCGTGTTGGTGAACACGAGCGTGGTCGCGGCCCGCTCGATCGCCGCGACGACCTGCGGCAGGAGCCGCATCCCCATGTGGCCGGCCCAGGGAAACCGCTCCATCGGCGCGGGGATGAGCGTCTCGATCTCGAGCGTGCGCGGCACGCGGGCCGAGATCAGCCGGGCGCGCTCGGCGCCGGCCGGGCCCACGAGCGCGGCGCGGGCCTCGTCGAGATTGGCGAGCGTGGCCGACAGGCCCCAGGTGGCGAGGCCGGGCCGCAGGGCCCGGAGCCGGGCCAACGCCAATTCCGTCTGCACGCCGCGCTTGGTGGAGAGCAGCTCGTGCCACTCGTCGACGACGACCGTCTGCAGGTCGGCGAAGATCTCGTGCGCGTCCTCGAGCGAGAGGAGGATCGAGAGCGACTCGGGCGTGGTGACGAGCGCCGCCGGCCAGCAGGCGCGGAGCCGACGCCGGTCGGCGGCCGACGAGTCGCCGGTGCGGAGGCCGACGGCGATGTCGCTGGCAACCCGGCCCGGGCCGCGGAGCGGTGCGGAAAGCGCCAGCGCCGTGTCGGCGGCCAGCGCCCGCAGCGGCGTCACCCAGACGACGAGCGGTCCGCGCCGGTCCGCTGCCGGCACCGCGCCGGCCTCGGCTCGGGCGACCGCCCCCAGCCAGACGGCCAGCGTCTTGCCCGCGCCCGTGGGGGCGTGGAGCAGGCCGCTCTCACCGGCGGCAGCCGCCTGCCAGACCTCCTCCTGGAAGGGAAACACCTCCCAGCCCCGGGCGGCGAACCAGGCTCGGAAGCGGTCGATCGCGCCCCCGGCGGCGGCCGGGGGGCGTCGGCCCGGCGCTCCGCGCACGGGCGTTCGTCGCTGATTTCTCGCCACCTTGCTCACCCGAATCCCCTCGGTTGGCCGAAATGTGGACCATCTGTGAACCGTGAACTACCGTGCATCGTATAGCCACGGCCTGCCGGAGCGACCCCATATGCCGAAGTCCGTCCCACCCACAGCGAGAAGGACCGCTCCCCGCTCTCGGCGCGGCCGCCGGGCGGCACCGGGAACCAGGCACCGTCTCGACGGGCTGGAGCGGCTCGAGTCGCGAACGGTGATGGCGGCCGGCACGCCGGCCCCGTTCACGGCCGTGCCGGCGGCGGCGATCGTGGTCACGCATGCCGCCGGCTGGGAGAGCACGTCGCTGGTCCGGGTCGTCGACCCCACGACTGGCGTCGAACTGGCCAGGTTCCAGCCGTACGCCAGCGGCTTCCGCGGCGGCGTGCAGGCTGCGATGGGTGATTTCGACGGCAACGGCGTGTTCGAGATCGCCGTCGCGCCGGGCGTCGGCCTGGCGGGGCGGGTCCGCGTCTTCACGCTCGACGGCGTCGAGCTCCCCGCCTATCGGATGAATCCGTTCGCGGGCGGCTGGCGCGGCGGCGTCGACATCGCCGCCGGCGACTTCGACGGCGACGGCCGCACCGATCTGGCAGCGGCCAAGGCCACCGGCAACGGCGAGGTGCGCGTGTTCCGCGGCCTGGCCGGCCAGGGCGGATTCGAGACCACGCCCTGGAAGATCGTGAAGCCCTTCGCCGACACCTACCTCGGCGGCGCCAGCGTGGCGGCCGCCGATGTCGGCACGTTCGCGAGCGGCGTCGTCACCGACGCCGCCCGGCAGGACGGTCGAGCCGAACTGATCATCGGCAATGGTCCGACCGTGGCGCCGATCGTGCGGGTCTACGACGTCTCCGGCGCTCCCGCCGTCGTCGACACGAAGCGGCCGCTATCTCCGAGTTTCCTCGGCGGCGTCTCGCTGGCAACGGCCCGGGTGAACCTCGACGAGATCCCCGAGATCATCGTGACCGGCGGCCGGCGCAGCGGCGTGACGGAGGTCATCGACGGCACCGTCGGCAGCAGCACCCGGCTCGCCCGCTACGAGGCGTTCGGGGCCCTGGGCCGGGCGGCCGTCGCGGGCTACGCGGCCCCGATCGATCTCGACGGCGACGGCTGGACCAACACCATCTACGCGTCGCAGGGGCAGGGGGGGAGCGGGGGAGTGAAGCAGGTCTCGCCGCAGGGAGTCGTGACCGGCGGCTTCGCCGCGTTCGCGGGGGCGCTGCGGGTGGCCACGCCGCCGGCCGTGCGGTCGCTCGAGTTCGTGACCACGTCCACTGGCCTGCGATATCGGGACTTCGTCGAGGGCACGGGTGCGTTCCCTTCCTCGTCGTCCGCGACCGTGGTCGTTAACTACACGGGCCGGCTCCTCGATGGCACGGTGTTCAACGACTTCGACGGCACGTCCTTCAAGCTGGATCAGGTGATCAGCGGCTGGACCGAGGGCGTGGGGGGCATGCGGGTCGGCGGCAAGCGGCAGTTGATCACGCCGCCGGGGCTCGCCTACGGGGCGACGGGCAGACCGCCGACGATCCCCCCGAACGCGACCCTCGTCTTCGACATCGAACTGCTGTCGGCGAGATAGCGGACCGCTGCGGCCGTTGCCGGCGGGTATCGAACCGGGCGGTCGTTCGTCGACCCGGCGCCGGCTACCAACGAGCCTCGAGCCCGAGGCTCGCGCCATGGAGAAACATCCCGCTGCCGCCGTGGAGTGTGCTGCCGCTCGTGCTCAACGGGCCGAAGTCGAACTGGTTGGGGGCGAGCGCCGCTCCCGATATCCAGAGCAGGTTGTAGCCGGCCCGCACGCCCCATGACTCCGTGAGCCGGTAGACGATGCTGGCGTGAAGATCACCGATGAAGCCGACGCCGGCCTCGGTCGCGGTCTGGGCCTTCCGCACCGGGGGATCCGGCGTGACCGCGTTGACGATCGCGGCCTGCGACTGCGACATCGCCGAGCCGGCGACCGCGGCCTTGGCCCAGCCCTCGACCGCCCAGCGGTCCCATTCCATGCGGCCCCGTCCACCGGCCTGGAGACCGAACAGGTTCGTCGAACTGCGCAGCGTGTAGCCGCTCGGCACGGGCGTCGTGCCCCCGGCGAACGCGATCCCCGCGGCCTCGTCGATGCCGGCCCAGCGGAACCCGGCCAGCCAATCCCAGGTGCCTGCGCAGTAGCCGTCGCAGCGCCGCCAGGGCTGGGCTGCCGATCGGTGGAAGCCGCCGTCGAACGACCGGGTGAACAGGTTCAGCTCGATCGTGTTCAGCGTCGAGGCATAGGTGGCGCGGGCCGACGAGCGGCCGTTGAAGTCATCCACGAGCAGCGCGAGCGGATCGGGGGCCTGGATGTCGGCCGCCCCGGTCGCCTCGGCCTGTGCGAACATGTTCCAGACGCCGAGGTACCCGGCCTCCCAGCCGGAGCCGTCGCAGTCGACGTCGCCGTGGAAGAGTCGCAGGCCCGGCTGCACCGGAAACTGCAACTGCCCAGTGGTCAGCAGGGGGATGCCGCCGGCCTCGGCGAGCGGCTGATCGGTGGACTGGTTGTCGCGCTGCAGGAAGACCGCTTCGGCCTTTGTGTACGTCTCGGTGTACGTCTCGGCCGGCACGCCGTCGGCGCCGGCCCGGCCGGAAGCGGCGAGGGCCGCAAGCAGGCCGATCACGACCGCGGCGACGCTGGTGGTCCTGGGACTCGGCATCGACTCTTCCCCCTCCGGTCGCGGCACCGGTCGCCCGTTCGGGCGGCCTGCGACTTCCCGGAATATTCGGCACCTCCGGCAGAAGGCATGAAGATCGTTTCGACCCGATCAATCGGCCACGGAAAACGTTCGGCCTGGGCAAACCCTGCGGCCGCGCCGGTGCCGGTCGGGCAAACTGGGTAAGCAGGCGCCCGTCAGCGGTGTTCGCCCGACTCGGTGGCGGCGATCATCCGGCAGAGGTCGGCGAGCTGGCCGGCCGTGGCAGGCTCCTTGTCCTTCCGCCAGCGCACGATCCGCGGGAAGCGGACGGCGACCCCGGACTTGTGTCGCGTGGAGTGGGCCACGCCCTCGAAGGCGAGCTGGAAGACGAGCGTGGGCCGACAGATGCGTACCGGACCGTGCTTTTCCAGGGTGGTCGCCCGGACGATCCTGTCCACCTCGACGATCTCCGCGTCCGACAGCCCCGAGTACGCCTTGGCGATCGTGACCAGTCTGCCCTCGTGCCAGACGCCGAGCGTGTAATCGCTGTGCAGGCCGGCGCGGCGGCCGTGGCCGGCCTGGGCATAGAGGAGCACGGCGTCGATCTCCAACGGCTCGATCTTCCACTTCCACCAGTCGCCGCGGGTCCGGCCCACGCCGTAGCTGCTCGCCAGCCGCTTGAGCATCAGTCCCTCGACGCCGCGGCTGCGGGCCTCCGCCCGGTGGTCCGCGAGCGCCTCCCACGACGTGCCGGCGACGAGCGGCGAGCGGTAGATGCGGTCGGCGTTCCCCTGCCCGAAGCGGCCCTGGAGAAAGCCCGCGAAGCAGTCGGGAACGAGCCGCTCGAGGATGCCACGCCGGTCGCCGAGCGGGCGGTCGCGCAGGTCGACGCCATTGGCCTCGAGGACGTCGTAGGCGACGAACGTGCAGGGGATGTCGGCAAGGACGGCCTTCGTGACCCGGCGCCGGCCGCTGCGCTTCGAGAGCGCCGCGAACCCGAGCAGCCGGTGGTCGCGCACGGCGAGCAGCTCGCCGTCGAGCACGGTGCCCGCGGGCAGCCCCGCGGCCGCCCGGACGATGTCCGGGAACACGTCGTGCACCGGCTCCTCCCCCCGGCTCCAGATGGCGAGGTCGGCGCCGCGGCGGACGACCTGCGCCCGCATGCCGTCCCACTTCCATTCCGCCTGCCAGTCGGTCGGCGGGCCGAGGTCCGCGGCGACCTCGGCGGCCACCGTTCGGTCGAGCGCCGCGGCGAGGAAGAACGGATAGGGACGCCGATCGTCGGCTGGGCCGGGTGTGGGGGTGAGGAGCCGCTGGAAGGCGGCCCCGTCGGTGATGGGATCGCCGACCAGCCTGTGGGCCATCACCGCAGGCTCGACGCCGGCCAGTTCGGCGAGGGCCCGGGCCACGAGCGTCCGCGACACGCCGACACGGCAGCCACCGGTGAGAAACTTGTGCCAGACGATCCGCTCCCGCGGGGCGAGCCGCCGCCAGGTGCCGAGCACCACCTCCTTCTTGCGGGCCTCGTCGGCCGACCGGAGCTCGTGGACGCTGCTCCGCATCAGTGCGGCAAGGCCGATGCCGTCGGCTCCAGCCCCCGGGTGGTCCGGCAGGATCAGGGCCAGGGTCTCGGCGAGGTCGCCGACGTGCGCGTAGCACTCCTCGACGAGCCAGGGGGCGAGCCCGGTCGCCTCGGCCGCCCAGGCCCGGAGCTGGCCCGTCGTCACGGCCCGCAACTGCCGAGCGCCGCACAGCACCGCCAGGGCGCAGGCCGCATCGTCCGCCGGCGTCGCCGCGAAGTACTCGCGCAGGGCATCGACCTTCTCGCCGGTCCGCGAGGTGGCGTCGAGCCGCCAGTAGAGTTCGGTGAATCGCTTCATCGGCAGGGACCAGTGAGACTGCGAGCGGCGACGATCCGCCGAGCGCGATTCCAGCGTACACCGAAAGGACGCACGCCGAAGGGGCATCCGGGGCAGGCGGCGGAATGCCGCGCGGTGCGTGTGCCGACGCGCCCGCGGTCGTCAGACGGAATCCTCGGTGTCGGCGGTCGGCACTTCCTCCGTCGCATCCTCCGGCGCCGCGTCGTCGGGGGCGGCTTCGCCCAAGAACCGGGTCGGCAGCACCGTGGCGTCGAGGCCACGGTCGCGTAGCACCCGGGCGAAGACGTCGGTGAAGCCGTGCGTGACGAGCACCCGCCGGGCCCGCGAGGCCTCCACCGCCGCCACGAGACCCGGGAAGTCGGCGTGGTCGGAGACCACGAAGCCCCGGTCGGCGCCGCGCCGCCGGCGGATGCCGCGCAGCAGCATCCAGCCCGAGGCAACGGCCACGCTCGTCTCGCCGAACAGCCGCAGCCAGGAGCCGCCGAGCACGCTCGGCGGCGCGATCACGAGGGCTCGGCCGTCCCCCACGCGCCGGGCCCGCGGCGGCACGCGGTCGATCGCCGGCAGGCGCACGCCCGAGGCCCGGTAGGCCTCGACAAGCTTCATCACGGCGCCGTGCCCGACGATCGGCCCGATCGTGGGATCGACCAGCGCCGCCAGTCGCTGCGCCTTGCCGAGCGCGTAGGCGAGGATCACGCTCGTCCGCCCGGCATCCCGGTTGGCCCGCCACCAGGCGTCGATCTCGGCGGCCACCGTGGCCGGCTCCGGCCAGCGGTAGACCGGCAGGCCGAAGGTCGACTCGGTCACGAACACGTCGCACGGCACCGGCTCGAAGGGCGCGCAGGTCGGATCGGGCTGGAGCTTGTAGTCACCGCTCACGACCCAGGTGACACCGCCATGCTCGACCCGCACCTGGGCCGAGCCGAGCACGTGCCCGGCCGGATGGAGCGACACGCGCACGCCGTTGATCGACAGCGACTCGCCGTAGCGCAGGGCGTCGATCGCGGCCCCGGCGCCGAGCCGGGTGCGCAGCACGGTCTTGCCCGGCGCGGCGCAGAGGTAGCGGTCGCAGCCCCAGCGGGCATGGTCGGCATGGGCGTGGGTGATTACGGCGCGCGGCACCCGGCGCCACGGGTCGACGTGAAAGTCGCCCCGTGGGCAGTACAGCCCCGCGTCGGTCACCTCGATGAGATCGGCCACGATGCCTTCCCGGCCGGCGCGACGGGCATGCCGGTCGTCGTGCGGCGGCCGGTCAGCGATAAGCCTGCGCGCCGACGGCCGGGAAGCGATACCCGCCGAAGCCGAAGGGAGCGTACCGCGGCCAGTCGCCCGGTTCGACTCCCGGCGGCAGCCCATACATCTTCCAGGTGGGCGTGCGCGGATTCGTCGGCGGCACGAAGTACTTGGGCCGCTCCCGCAGGCCGGTCACGTAGGGGGAACTCCCCGGCGCGTACGGTGCCTGCCGGCGCGGCGTGCCGACCGAGGATGCGGCCCGCGGTCCGGACAAGCGGCGGCCGGCGGCCAGGGCGAAGTCGCCGGCGAGGGTCGCGGCCAGGCAGGCGCAGACGACGAGCAGGGTGAACACACGGTGCATGGAGGAAATATCGACCGGCGACCGGCCGGCCGTTCGCCCGGCGCGGGCAGGGAGGAAGAAACCGATCGCGCCGGTTGCGCCGTCGCCGGCCCGCTCCAGTCCGGATCAGTCCGGATCAGTCCGACGCCGCGGCCGTTCCGGCGCAGCCTCCCGGGCGGCACGGCCGTTCTTCCCCCTGCCGCCGCGGGCCACCGTCGCCCAGCGGATGGCCAGCGGCATCCCGAAGACCTTCTCGAAGAGTTCCGTGCGCCGCTCCGCGCCCCAGATGTCGACGAGCGGCTCGGCGTCGGCCACCACGTCGACCTTCACCGTGCCGTCGTCGATCCGCACCGCCACGTCACGGACCTGCTGCGAGCGGCTCCGGTCGAGCCCTCCGGCGAGCCGCAGAATGGCCGCCATCCGCTGCACCCGCTGCTGCTCCTCAGGGGAGAGCCGGGAGAGATTCTCGTGCTTCCGCTTGGGGAGCGCGCCGCGGTGGTAGCGGGCGACGTTGGCGATCAGTTCCAGGTCGTGGCCGCGGACGCCCGGCAGCCGGCTGTTGCGGATCAGGTGGTAGCTGTGCTTGTGGTGCTGGTCGTAATTGATGACGTAGCCCACGTCCTGGAGCCGGGCCGCGGTCTCGAGCAGCAGCCGATCGGCCGCCGGCAGGTCGAGCGGCGCCGCGAGCTGCTCGTAGATCCGTCCCGCCAGCGCCGCCACCGTGCGGCCATGTTCGAGTTCACCGGAACAGGCGGCGGCCAGCCGCTCGATCGCCGCCTCGCGCAGGGCCGGATCGTCGGCCGCTGCGCCCCCCAGGGCCGCCTCGTCGATCATCTCCCGGACGAGGCCGTCACGGACACCGCGGGTGTGGATGAGGAGCATGTTGACGCGGAACCGGCGCATCAGCGCGTCGACGATCGCCAGGCCGGCGATGATGATGTCGGCCCGGTCGGGCGTCATGCCCGGCAGGCCGCGGCGGGCGCGCAGCGGCATCTTGCGCAGCCGATCGAGCAGGTGGCGGACCTCCGCCTGTGACACGCGATAGCCCGCCACCGGCACGTCCACCTCGCGCTTCATCGCCATCATCAGTTCGGCGAGCGTCGTGAACGTGCCCCCGCAGCCGACGAGGAAGTGGGGGGCGAACAGCGGCCGCGTCGTCCGCTTCTTGAGCACGGTCGCGACCTCCTCCTCCAGCCGCTCGCAGCCGCGCAGGAAGTCCGGGCCCTCGGCCCCCTCGCCGAGACCGAACTGCTCCGTGAGCCGGACGGCGCCGAGGGGCGTGGAGAAGATCGATTCGACGAGGTTGCCGGTGGCGAACACGATCTCGGTGCTGCCGCCGCCGATGTCGGCCACGACCACGTTCTTTCCACCCAGATCGAAGGCGTGCTGGACGCTGGTGAACGCCAGACGGGCCTCGCGCTCGCCGGAGATCACCTCGACATCGAGGCCGACCTGCTCGCGGACGCGCCGGCAGAACTCGGGTCCGTTCCGCGACTCGCGGACGGCACAGGTGGCGATGGTCCGCAGGCTCGTCACCTGGTAGCCGGCCGCGATCTCCTTGAAGGTCCGCAGGGCGGCGATCGTCTGCTCCATCGACTCGTCGTCGAGCCGTCCCTGGGAAGATACGGCGCGGCCGAGCCGCGTCGGCACCCGCTCCTCGTCGAGGATCCGGTAGGCGGAGCCGCGCAGGGCCTCGGCGATCAGCAGGCGGACGCTGTTCGAGCCGATGTCGATGGCCGCCAGCCGGCAGGCCAGGTCGGCGAGCAGGTAGATCTGCTTGTCTTCGGTCGGCTGGTTCATGGGCGTTCGCGTGGGAGCCACAGGAATCATACCTTCCGCACGCTACACTTGGGGAACTCGTCAGGTCCGTCCGCACCACGACCGCATGGACTGCATGCCGCCGCTCCCTCCGCCCGCCGTCCACGCCCGCACATCGCGCTGGCAGCCAGGGTCCGAGGCCGCGATCGCCGTTGGCAACTTCGACGGCGTGCATGTCGGCCATGCCACGATTGCCCGCCGGTTGCGGGCCGCCGCCGACCGGCGCGGCGTGCCGGCGCTGGCCCTGACCTTCGACCCGCACCCCGCCGCCATCGTCCGCCCGGCGGCGGCGCCCGTGCCGCTGACGACGCCCGCCCGGCGGGCTGCGCTGCTGCTCGACCTCGGGCTCGACGCCGTGCTCGTGCAGCCCGCCGATCGCGGCCTCCTCGCACTGGATGCCGAGGCGTTCTATGCGCAGATCCTCCGCGGCGGGCTGCGGGCCGTCGCGCTCGTCGAAGGGGCCGACTTTCGCTTCGGCGCCGGACGTTCCGGAGACGTCGGCCGGCTGGCCCGCTGGGCGGCCGCCGACGGTGTGGAACTGGAGGTGGTGCCCCCCGTGGTCGTGGGCGGCACGGCCGTGTCGAGCTCGCGGATTCGGGGGCTGGTGACGGCGGGGGAGATCGCGGCGGCGAACGTGCTCCTCACCGCACCGCTGCGGCTGTCGGGGATGGTCGTGAGCGGCGCCCGGCGCGGTGCCGGGCTCGGCTTTCCCACCGCCAACCTCGCGGAACTCGCCACGCTCGTGCCCGGCCCGGGCGTGTACGCGGCGCGGGCCGGCGTGGCCGGCGGGCCTGCCTGGCCGGCGGCGGTGCACGTCGGTCCCAATGCGTCGTTCGGCGAGACCGCTCTCTCGGTGGAGGCGCACCTCATCGGGTTCACGGGCGATCTGTATGGTCTCCGGCTCGACGTTGACTTCCTCGAACGGGTGCGCGACACTCGACGGTTCGATTCCATCGAGGCCCTGAAGACTCAGATGCGGGCCGACGTCGCCGCCGCCGCGCGGATCGCGGAGGCCGGCGGCGCGGCACCGGCAGGAAATGACCATGCGACTTGACTGGGCCAGCCTCCTCGACACCCTCCGCGCCGGGCAGCGATTCGTGCTCACGAGCCACGTCCGCCCCGACTGCGACGCGCTCGGCAGCGAGCTTGGCCTGGCCGGCATCCTCACGGCGCTCGGCAAGGACGTGCGGATCGTCAACGCTCAGGCGACGCCGGCGAACCTGAAGTGGATCGACCCCGACCGACGCATCGAGTCGCTCGCCGAGGGGGTGAAGCCGGCCGACCTCGCCGATCGTGACCTGTTCGTCGTTCTCGACACCAGCGCCTGGGCCCAACTCGGCGCCATGGGCGACGTGGCCAAGGGGATGCGCGACCGCGTGCTCGTGATCGACCATCACGTCAGCGAGGACGATCTCTCCGACCGCTGGTTCAAGGACACGTCGGCCGAGGCCACTGCCCGGATCGTCTACGAGATCGGCCTGCGGCTCCGGGTGCCGCTCTCCGAGCGGATCGCCACGCCGCTGTACGCCGGGCTCTCGACCGACACCGGCGGATTCCGCTTCCCGTCGGCGACCGGGGAATCGTTCCGCATCGCCGCCCGGCTGGTCGATGCCGGGGCCAGCCCGACGGTGATGTACCGCGAACTGTTCGAGCAGGACACGCTCGCCCGGCTGAACCTCGTCGGCCGGACGCTCGCCGGAGCGACGACGCGGCACGACGGCCGGGTGATCGAGTCGAGCGTTCGCCAGGCCGACATCCGCGCCGTCCACGCGCAGCCGAGCGACACCGAGGACCTCGTCAACCTCACGCTCGCCGTGAAGGGGACGGAGGTGGCGGTGATCCTCATCGAGCAGCCCGACGGCCGGATCAAGACGAGCTTCCGCAGCCGTGGGCCCGTCGACTGCAATGCGCTCGCGGCCCGGTTTGGTGGCGGCGGCCACAAGGCCGCGGCCGGCGCGATCCTCGACGGCCCGTTCGAGGCGGCACGGCAGCGCGTCGCGGCGGCGCTGGACGAGGCCTGGCTGGCCCGCGCGGCCGGCGGTTGACGGTCGCGGAGGCAACGGGTGCGGGCAACGCGTCTGGCGCGGAGGAAACCATGAAGGACAATGGGCATCCCGCTCGACGCGGGTTCCTGACGCGAACGCTGGCGCTGGTGTGCGGCGGCCTGGCGACGCTCGTGCCGGTGGGGGCCGGCGTGTGGACGTTTCTCGATCCGCTGCGCCGCGGCGGCGGGGCCGGGGGCGGCCGGTTCATCCCCGTGGCCGACCTGTCCGCCATCCCGGCCGACGGCCTGCCACGCCGGTTCGCGGTGATCGCGGACCGCAAGGATGCCTGGACCGGCTACGAGGCGGAGCCGATCGGGGCGGTCTGGCTGCGGCGCGAGCCGGGCGCCGACACCGTGCAGGCGCTCTCCGCCACCTGCCCGCATGCCGGCTGCTCGGTCGACATGGCCCCGGGTGGCGGCTGCTTCCGCTGCCCCTGCCACAACAGCGAGTTCACGTTCGCGGGGGTCATCAAGCCGCCGAGCCCGAGCCCACGGGCAATGGACGAACTGGAGTGCCGGGTCGACGACGCGGGGGCCGTGACCGTCCGCTGGGAGAAGTTCCGGGCCGGCGTGGCGGCCAAGGTGGCGCAGGCATGACGACCGGAAAGAAGCCGGGCAGCGCGTCGGGGCAGGGGCCGCTCGGCCGGCTCGCCGACTTTCTCGACGACCGCACCGGCTGGCGCGGGCTCGTGCACGACGTGCTCTTCGAGCGGGTGCCGGGTGGGGCGCGGTGGCGGTACGTCTGGGGAAGCACGCTCGTGTTCGCCTTCATGACACAGGTCGTGACGGGCCTGTTCCTGTGGGCCAACTACGCCCCCAGCGCCCAGACGGCCTGGGAGAGCGTCTACTACATCCAGCACGAGATGACCGGCGGCTGGCTGCTCCGTGGCATCCACCACGTCATGGCCCAGGCGATGGTGGTGCTCTTGGCGCTGCACCTCCTCCAGGTGGTCATCGACGGCGCCTACAAGGCGCCGCGCGAGGTGAACTTCTGGCTCGGCCTCGTGCTCATGCTCCTCGTGCTCGGCATGGCACTGACCGGCTACCTCCTCCCCTGGGACCAGAAGGGCTACTGGGCCACGATCGTGGCCACGAACCTCGCCGGCATCGTCCCGGGCATCGGTCCCGCGCTGCAGTCGCTGGTCGTCGGCGGCCCCGAGTACGGCCATCACACGCTGACCCGGTTCTTCGCCCTCCACGCCGGGTTCCTGCCGGCGACGCTCGTCCTGTTTCTCGTCGTCCACCTGGCTTTGTTTCGCAAGCATGGCCTCCATGCCCGGCAGCCGATCACCCGGCCCGACGCGATGTTCTGGCCCGACCAGGTTCTCAAGGACGCGGTGGCGATGCTCGCGGTGCTGGCGGTCGTGCTCGGCGTGATCCTCGTGCCGGTGGTGCGGACGATGCTCGCCGGCGACACGGTCGACTGGGGGCATGTCGGGGCCGAGCTCGGCGCTCCGGCCGATCCCGCGGAGTCGTACGCTGCGGCCCGGCCGGAGTGGTACTTCCTGTTCCTGTTCCAGTTCCTCAAGGTCTTCGAGGGCTGGGGCGCGACGGGGGAGTTCTTCGGAGCGATCGTCGTGCCGGGCCTGATCATGGCCGTCATGTTCCTGATGCCGATCATCGGCAACTGGCGGCTCGGCCACCGCTTCAATGTCGCCTTCACGCTGGGGATCGTGGCCGGGGCCGGGCTGCTGACGGCGCTGGCCCTCAACGAGGACTACTGCTCGCTGTGGATCGACAAGGGGGTGCTCGCCGACGCGGAGAAGCTCCACGAGCAGACCGGCGGGGACGCCGACAAGATCGCGGCCGCCCTCGGGCACGACGCCACGCAGATCGCGGCCATGAAGAAGAAACTCGCCCGGCTGGAGGCGTGGCGGAACTCGCGGGCATACCTGGCCGCATCGCGGCAGGCCGAGGTCGAGGCGGCGCGGGCCGTGGAACTCGCCGGCCGGCCCGAGCGCATCCCGCCGACCGGGGCCCTGACGCTCGTCCGCAGCGACCCGCTGATCCGCGGCCCGAAGCTCTTCGGCCTCGCCGAGGGACGGGACTGCGCCAGCTGCCATGCCCACGTCGATCCCGCCGCGGCCGACGCGGCGGAGCGGTTCGCCGCTGCCTCCGCCCCCAACCTGCACGGCTTTGGCACCGCGGCCTGGGTCCGCGGCCTGTTCGACGCGAAACGCGTGGCCGGCCCGGAGTACTTCGGCAACACGGCCCACAAGGACGGCGACATGGTGGGCTACGTGCGCGACGAGATGGCCGACCCAGAGAAGTGGAAGCCCGACGAGATCGACGCCGTCGTGGCGGCGCTCGTCGCCGAGGCGGGGCAGGGGGGTGCGGGCGTGACGCCGGCGCTCGTCGAGAAGGGGCGGGCCCTGATCGCCGACGCCGACCGCTGCGGCAGCTGCCACCGGTTCGGCGACGAGGGTGCGGACCTCGGCTCGGCGCCCGACCTGACCGGCTGGGGGAGCCGGGAGTGGATCGTGGGCATCATCGCCAACCCGAACCACGAGCGGTTCTACGGCGCCGACAACGACCGCATGCCGGCCTTCGAAAAGCTCCTCACGCCGGAGCAGATCGGGATTCTCGCCGACTGGCTGCGCGGCGCCTGGT
>BJHK01000033.1 GCA_014192425.1 Planctomycetia bacterium
GCGTCGGCCCATGCGGGCGGCCGGGTGCGACTGCGCGACGGGCGTTTCCGGCCGGGGCAGCACGTCGCCCGGCGCGGGGCGGCCTTTCGTCGCGGGCAGGAGGTGCTGCCGGGCGGCAGCCGGCTCGGCGCCGCGGAGATCGGCCTCGCGGCCGAGGCGGGCGCGGTGAACGTGATGGCCGTGCCCCGGCCCCGGGTGGCGATCCTTTCGACCGGCAGCGAGTTGGTCGCACCAGAGGTCGTGCCAGGGCACGGCCAGACGCGCAACTCGAACGCGCCGATGCTGGCTGCGGCGAGCACGCTTCTCGGCGCCGAGCCGCTGCCGCTGGGCAGTGTCCCGGACCGGCCGGATGTGATTCGCGAGGCGGTGCTGCGCGGGCTCGATGCCGATCTGCTCGTCCTCTCCGGCGGCGTCTCGGCAGGCGACCTCGACCTCGTGCCCGACACGTTCGCGCAGTGCGGCGTCGAGCGTGTGTTTCACAAGGTCCGGCTCAAGCCCGGCAAGCCGGTCTGGTTCGGGATCCTCAGGCGCGCCGGCGAGCAGCCGCCGACGCTCGTCTTCGGCCTGCCGGGCAATCCGGCGAGCAGCCTCGTCTGCTTCGAACTCTTCGTGCGGCCCGCGCTCCGCATTCTCGCCGGCCGGCCGCGTGCGGAGTGGCATCTGCCGCGGTCCCGCGCCGTCCTCACGGCGCCGGCGCAGGCCGCCGAGGATCGGCCGGTGTTCCTGCCCGCGCGACTGGGACGCGCCGCAGCGACGGTGGAATCCACCGGCCTGACGGCGCCGCCGCTGCCCAGGGCGACGCCGCTGCCCAGGGCGACGCCGCTGCCGTGGACCGGCTCGTCCGACCTGCTCGGGCTCGCCGGCGCGAGCTGCCTGGTCGCGCTCACCGCGGGAAGCGGCGTGCATGCGGCGGGCACGGAGGTCGAGGTCGTGCTGCGGGACTGACGGCGGTGGTTGTCGCGCCGGCTGGTTGTCGCGTCGTCGCCGCCGACATGGCGTCTGCAAACTGTCGCGCCGTCGCAGCCGTCCCGGCGTCTGCTCCGTCTTACGGTCGCCGGGCAAAGCCCGGCTCCACGCCATCCAGTACTGCAGCCGGAGGATCGGCGGAAGCTCGACGAGCGTGAGGCTTAGACACTGTCGCGCCGTCGCAGCCGACATGGCGTCTGCTCCGTCTTACGGTCGCTGGGCAAAGCCCGGCTCCACGCCATCCAGTACTGCAGCCGGAGGATCGGCGGAAGCTCGACGAGCGTGAGGCTTAGACACTGTCGCGTCGTCGCAGCCGTCCCGGCGTCTGCTCCGTCTTACGGTCGCCGGGCAAAGCCCGGCTCCACGCCGGGCTCCGCCCGGCGGCTTGTATTGACGGGCGTTGGTCGAAGCCGGAGGATCGGCGGAAGCTCGACGAGCGTGAGGCTATCCTGCCTCAGCGAGGAGACTTCTGCCGTCCTCCGGCGGGTTGGGCGACTTGAATCGCGTCGCGCCGAGTGCGTTGCAACAGCCAGCCCGCCGTCAGCCGGGCAGGCTGCGGTGGAAGTGGACGTGCTTCCAGCCGCTCGCGACCCGCTTCCAGATCCGGGTCTCCTCGCAGGTCGTCGTCAGCGGATGGCCGGCGCCGTCGAGCTTCTGCACGAGCCGCACGTAGGCCACGAGGGCCACGTCGTCGGAGAGCATCTTCACCGTGGGCGCGGCGAGCGTCGTGGTCGTCGGCGCGGCCGACTTCCCCGCCGCGGCGGCGAGCTTGAAATAGAACTCGTGGAACGCCTGCCCCTCGACGAGATGGCCACGGGCCTCGGGCTCGAAGCAGGTGATGTCTTCCGCCACGAGCTCGCGGTAGGCGGGCCAGTCGGCGGCGGCGATCGCCGCGAGCAGGCGGCGATTGGCGGCGAGGACGTCGTCGGCGGGGGAGGGCATCGATGCGGCTCCGGGAAGGTCAGGTGGACTGTTGTACGAGGCCGAGCCCCTGGAGTTTTTCCAGGCACTCGTCCCGTTCGCGGCAGCGGCCGAGGTCACGCCACGACGGATCCTGCACCGCGAGGAAGTCGGCGACCGCGGCGGGGAGCCGGCCGCCTGCGGCGACGAGCCGGGCGATGACCCCGCGATCGAGCCGCGTGAGCCGCAGCGCCTCGACCCGGTAGTCGAGGAACGCCTCCCAGGCCAGGGGAAAGAGCGGGGCCACGATCTCGCGGCCGATCGCCTCGGCGTAGCGCCGGATCTCCAGCTGGGCGTGCGGCTCCATCCGCAGGGCGAGAAAGTGGAACAGGTTGTGGAGATCGATCTTCCAGTAGGCCTCGGTGTAGGTGGAGAGGGGCAGGTCCTTGCGGGCCTGCTCCCGGGCGATGCCGGCCTCGAGACGCTCCTCGTAGACCCGCCGGGCGTGGTCCTGGAGGTCGCGCTCGGCCGTGCTGAACCGTTCCCCGGTCGCAGCCGCCAGCGGCTCGGCGGAACCCTGCCGGTTCGAGACCGCCTGGGTCCGCCACTCGGCGGTACCGGTCGCCTGCGTCGAATCGATGGCCAGCGAGTAGCGGGTGGAGTATTCGTTGACGCTGGCGGTGCGATGGCGGATCCACTGCCGCCAGCAGTCCATCGGAACGCGCACGATGAACTTCAACTCGGCCATCTCGAAGGGGGTCGTGTGGGCGTGCCGCATGAGGTAGCGGATCAGCTGCCGGTCGTCGCTGACGGCCCGCGTTCCGGCGCCGTAGCTGACCCGCGCGGCCTGGACGATGGCGGCATCGTCCCCCATGCAGTCAACGAGGGCCACGAAGCCGTCGTCGAGCACGGGGAGCTTCTTCCAACGCAGGGAGGCGACGAGCGCGGCTCGTGCGGCGGAGGGGTCGTGGCTGGATTCGGACATCGGCGATCGGGCCCGGAGTGGCGAAGCCGCCACAGCATGGGGCACGGCCGTGACAGGGTCAATCCTTGGCCAGCAACTCCTGCACCAGTTGGGCGAGCCTGCGGGGGTCGTCCGACGCATGGATGGTGTCGATCCGCGACTTCGGCACCCCGAGTTTGGCGAGGGCGGCGACCACCGTCCCCCAGAGCTTCTCCCGCTTTTTTCCCTCGGCGAGGTACAGGTCCGTTACCTGTTCGCCGAGCCGCTGGAGGAGGGCGGTGTCGAGATTCGCGTAGTAGTTTTTGACGATCGACTGCTGGTATTTGCTCAGTTCCGCCATCGTCCACCCCGGATCCGCTGGAAGGAGTCGCCCGCGCGGACTACAGTATCGGCGTCCAGGCACCGTTCCGTCGAGAGAATCCCATGCCCACGATCACGTTCACAAACGAGAAAAAGGAAATCCAGGTTCCGGCCGGCGCCAACCTGCGGGCGGAGGCCCTCCGGGCGGGGGTCGGCCTCTATCCCGGGATCCACAAAGTCGCCAACTGCCACGGGTTCGGGACGTGTGGCTCCTGCCGGGTGCTCGTGACCAAAGGGATGGAAAACACCAGCCCCAAGGGGCTGCTCGAGTCCACCCGGCTCTCGGTCTCGCTGGCCTACGTTGGCAACGAGCAGACGATGCGGCTGGCCTGCCAGACCCGGGTCGAAGGGGACATCACCGTGACGACCTGCCCGTCCCTCAATCTGTTCGGCGAGAATTTTTTCAGCTAGCCAGGGCATGAAGGAAGTGATCGCCATCGTGAAGCCGTTCCTCGCCGAGCGGGTGCTCGAGGCGTTGCGGCTGGCCCCTCTGGAGGCCTGCACGGTTCGCGAAGTGAAGGGCTACGGCCGGCAGAAGAGCTACCTCGACCAGTACGGCGACAGCGACTATTCGCTCGCCTTCCTCCCCAAGGTCGAGATCCAATGCTGGGTCGAGGATGCCCGGGTGGACGAGGTCGTCGAGCGAATCGTCCAGGTCGCCCGCACCGGCCGGATGGGGGACGGCAAGGTGTTCATCCTGCCCGCCGTCGCGCACCCGGTCGTCTGAGCATGGGCCGCCCAAGAGCGGGCCGCCCGCCGACGAAGCGCGTCCGGCCCGGTGATCGGACCCCGGACATTCTGCTGTGGAGGCCCGTGGCGGAATCCGGATAGACTCTCGGCGGCCCGGGGTTTCCCGCTGGCACGATCAACCTGACCCGAAGGCGGTGACGTTATGAGAGGCATGTGCAAGAGACGATGGATCGACCGATTCGCCGTGTTGGTGATCGTGGGCCTGCCGGCATGCTGCATGCCCGTGATCCCGGCCGCGGGGGCCGACCTCGCCGAACTGGCCGCCAGGCCCGTCGCGGATGGCGAGGCATTCGTGCCGGTGTCGCCGGCTCGGCTCGACACGGCCGCCGGCCGGCTGCGTGCGGCGCTCGGCCCCCTCGATGCGCTTCTGCTACGGAGCCCGAGCGGTGCCGACTGGCGGCGCTACCTCGACTGGCCGGCGCTCCAGGCCCAGGCCAGCGCCGGCCAGAAGGCAGACGGCGCCGAGTTGCGCCGTCTCCAGTCGCTGCTTGACGCCGGGGAGAACGGCCTGGAAATGCCGCAGTTCGCCGCAGTCCGGCGGGCCGTGGCGGGATTCGCGGAGGCGGTCGAAGCCGCCCGGAACCCCGATGCCGCCGCGGTCTTCGGCCAGCGCTTGGACAAACTCGCTGCGGCGGTCGCGGCGGGCGCCGCCGCCGGTTCCCTCGAGCCGCTCGACTCCGTCGGCCCGCTGCTGGCCCGACTTGAGGAGACAGGACAGGGAGCGGCGACGGTGGCCCGGGTGCGGACCGCGGTCAATCGGCCCAACATGTTCCTCGAAGTGGATGAATCCCTTCTCGGCGCGGCCGTGAATCGCGCGGTGAACGAGGTTGCGCCGGTCAACGAGAACCTGCTCGGCACGCGGGTGCGCGGGACGGGCCATACGACCGGCATCGTGTTCCTCGATTTCGTGCCCGCGGTCGACCGGGCCGTCATCGACCTCAAACTCGACGCCACGAACCACTCCCGGACCCGCGGCTCACAGGGCCCGGTGACGGTGCATACCCTGGGCACGACCAAGGTCGATGCCCGAAAGCGGATCATGATCGACGGCGACCGGGTCAGCACCGAGCCGGCTCAGGTGCACGCATCCACCGACACGCGGACCGCGGGCATCGGTGTCAACGCCCGGTTCGGCAGGCGGCTCATCCGCAAGATCGCCAGCCGGAAGATCACCGAGATGCGACCGCAGGCCGAGGCGATCTCCTCGGCGAAGGCCCGGCAGCGGGTCCGCGGCCAGTTCGAGGAGCAGACCGGCAGTGCCATCGCCAAGGCGGCCAGCGATTACCAGAGCCGTTTTCGCAGGCCGCTGGCGGACCGGGGCTGGTTTCCCGAGCTCCTGGCGATGAATACCAGCGAGTCCCGGCTGTCGGTCGTCGCCCGCAAGGCGCTCGCCGACCAGATCGCGGCCTTTTCCGTGCCGCCGCCGGTCGATGCCGACGCCATCCTCGCCGCCCGCGTGCACGAGACGGCCGTCAACAACGTGGCCGAGATCACGCTCGGCGGCCGGACGATCACGCAGGAGTTCGTCGAGGAGCAGATCCGGAAGAACAACGGCAGCCTGCCCGAGGCCCTCGGCAACGACGCCGACCAGAAGCCGTGGTCGATCACGTTTGCGAAGCGGAAGCCGGTCCAGCTCGATGCCGACGACAATCGGGTGAAGGTCACGGTCCGCGGCAGCCGGTTCACGTCGGGGGACCGCGAGTTTCCCGCCATGGACATCTGGGCCGCCTACAAGATCGAGCCCGGCCCCTCGGGCATCCGGCTGGTACGCGACGGCGACGTGCAGATCTACCCGCCGGGCTTCGTGCCGGGGGGCGCGGAAAAGCTGACCGTGTCCGAGACCTCGCTGCGCCGGATCCTGCAGAAGCGGTTCAACAAGGTCTTCGAGGAGGTCGCCGTCGTCGAGCCGTTGCGGCTGCCGGAGCAGCTCGCGCACGCCGGCCCGCTGCCGATGGAGCAGCTCGTGGCCCGCAAGGACGGCTGGGTGGCTGTCGGCTGGCGGAAGAAGGATCCGTCCGCGCCGGCCGGCCGTCCCGCCCCGGCGGGCGGCATCGTGGCCACGTCGTTCGACGCCCTGCTCGGCATGATCGTGGCGGTCGAGCCGTGACCCGGGCCGAACTCGTGCAGGCGATCGATGTGGCGCTCGCCGGCCGCTGGGACGACGCGCATACGATCGTGCAGCGGGACGAGGCGGACGAACACGCGGCCTTGGTTCACGGCCTCCTGCACGAGATCGAGGGGGATCGCGCCAACGCGGCCTATTGGTACCGGCGGGCGGGCCGCAGCCCCTCCGGTGACGATCCGCGGGCGGAGCTCGAGCGGCTGCGCGAGTCGCTCGCCGACTGATGCGGCTCGCGCTTGAAGCCCATACGGTTGGCTGGTCGGGGTTGCCCACGCCCCGTCGCCGGTCGGAGACATCCTCGTCGCCTGGGGACTGTGCCGATATGGCCTCGTGCGACTCGAACCCCGTCAGCGGTCGAGGGCGGGGTGGCCCGCGACCGGCTCGAAGGGGCGGACCCAGATCGAGCGGAAGTCGATCGGGTTGCCGTGATCCTGGAGCTCCAGCGGCAGAGCATCGGCATGCGGCGCGTAGGCCGGCGGCCCGTCCCAGAGCGTGCTGCCGAGGAGCGTCGTGTCGGAGTGGATCGCCACGCCGTTGTGCAGCACGCTGACCCGGCCGGGGGAGTCGAGCGTGCCATCGGCCCCAAACCGCGGCCGTGTGAACAGGATGTCGTAGGTCTGCCACTCGCCGGGGCGTCGGCAGGCGTTCACGGCCGGGGGCCGCTGCTTGTAGATGGCGCCGCACTGGCCGTCCGGGTAGGTGAGCGGTCCGTCGGTGCCGTCCTCGAACGAGTCGAGAAGCTGGACTTCGTACTTCGTCATCAGGTAGACGCCCGAGTTGGAGCGGGCCTGACCCTTGGCATTGGGGGCCGGCGGCGGCATGCGAAACTCGACGTGCAGCTGGCAGTCGCCGAACGCCTGCTTCGAGCGGATCACGCCCTTGCCGATCGTGGCGATGCCGTCAGCTATGCGCCAGTTCTCCGCGCCGTCCCAGGCGCCGAGGCTCTTGCCGTCGAAGAGCACGACCGCGTCGGGCGGCACCGGGGCCGGCGCCGCCGGGGCGGGACCGGGATCGACGACCCGCGGCCGGGGCCATTCGATCGCCGACACCCATTCCCGGCTGGGCATCTTGCGGCCGGCGAGGTACAGCCGCCGGGAGCGGAGCGACGTCGTGATCCGCCGGCTCCGCTCTTCTGCCTCGGCGAGGGGCAGTCCGGCGGGCAGGTCCGGCCGCGTGCTGCCGGTCGCAGCAAGATAGGCGTCACGGAGCAGGTGCAGGCGGCTGGTCACCTCGGGCAAAAAGGCCGCCACGGCGACGGGGGTGTCCGCGGCCGCCATCCCCGCATCGCCCAGCCCGGCGGCCACAGCACGAAACATCGCCCAGTGGCCGGCATCGTCGGGATGGATGCCGTCGGGGGCGAAGCGGGCAGCCGGGTTGGCTGTTCGGCGTTCGGCCAGCAGTCTGTTCACTGGCCCGTGAACGTCGATCACCAGCCAGCCGTCGGCCCGCTTCGAGACGAGCCAGTCGGAGTAGGCCGTGAGCACGGCGTCATAGTCGTGGTCGGCCGCCTGCTTCGTGGCGCTGGGCTTCTCGTATGGCGGGGGCGTGAGGTGGATGATCCGGGCCTGCGCCTTTTCCACGGCGGCGTGCAGCCGCTCGATGCCCGCCTTGAACTTCGCGAATCGGTCCGCGTCGAGCGGCTGGTAGATGCCGCAGTTCATGCCGTAGCAGGCGAGCACAAGGTCGGGCCGGGTGACCTGCAGCACCCGCTCGAGCCGCTCGGCGAGGTCGGGGCGGGGAAACCTCCCGCCGGCATGCCCCGCCTCGGAAAGCCCCGACACGGTCTCGCTCGACAGTCCGAGGTCGAGCACCTCGGCCGCGGTCCCCTGTCGCTCCATCCAGGAGACGAGGTGCGCGAGCCAGCGGCCGTCGTGGGTGATCGAGTCGCCGAGGACGACGATGCGGCGGGCGTCGAGGAGGACGCGCGGGGACACGTCCGCGGGCCGGGGTGTGTCGGCGGCCGCCGGCCGGGGTACCGTGAGGAGCAGGGCCGTGACGAGGGGCAGGAAACAGCGGCTTCCGGTCATGGCAGATTTATCCGAGGGCAGATTCATCCGGGATTCATTTGGTGGTCGGCGTGGCACCCGCGCGGATCGCGAACAGGTGGCTCTTGTTGGCGATGTACAGCGTGTCACCGACGGCGATCGGCGTCGAATACACGCTGTTGCCCATGTTGATCTCGGCGATCAGCTCCTTCTCGCGGCCGAGCGTGAAGATGCAGATGTCGCCGTCCTCGTCTCCGATGTAGACCTTGCCGTCAGCGATGAGGGGCGACCCCCAACTGGCGGCGAGCATGTCGTGCGTCCAGACCGGCTTGCCGGTCTGGACGTCGAGGCAATGGAACAGGCCGCTGAAGTCGGCGACGTACAGGAGCCCGTCCTTGATCGTCACGGTGCCGCAGGTGCGGTGCATGGTCTCCTCGAACTCGAGCTTGCCGTCGCCGTTGGCGTCGAAGCCGGGATAGTGCCAGACCGCGGCCGAGGCCGGATTGGGGCGGGCGACCTCCCCGTCGGCCTTGATCACCGCCTGCTCGCGCCGGCGCGGCAGGGGCTTGTCGGGAGCCGCGAGGCTCACGGCGATCTCGCTGGAGACGTCGCCGCGCTTCGTGGGATCGATGCACCATAGGTGCCCCACACCCTCGCCGTGCTCCGGATCCTCTCCCACCGCCACGTAGACGAGGCCGTCGTGGACCACCGGTGTGCCGATGATGTGGTTGCGGTCGGCCCGGCCGCCGAGCGTGTACTTCGACTCCTTGGGGTTGCAGTCGAACTCCCAGAGGAGCTTCGCCTTGCCGTCGGCGCCGCGGGCGTCGAAGCTGTAAATCCAGCCGTCGCCGCCGCCGAAGATCACCTGCGGCACGCCCCCCATTTCGGCGTAGGCCGGGCTCGACCACTGGCCATGGAGGACGTTTGCCCCCGGCGAGTTGTCGGCCCAGAGCAGCGTGCCGTCGCGCTTGTCGAGGCAGATGAAACTCGGCGCCTGGGCGTTGGGGAGGTTGATGTGTCCCTCGTCGACGCCGTTGCTGGTGTTGACGAACAGCAAGTTGCCGGCGCTCGTGACGCTGCAGGAGCACATGTTGTGCTGCGAGACGCCGAGCGTCTTCATCATGTCGAGCGCCCAGACCACGTCGGCCTCATCCTTCTCCTGCACCTTCTCGGCCGTGAACGGCCCGTCGTTCTCCCCGTCGCGGAAGCCCTCGGTGTCGAGGCACTTCACCTCGCCCCGGCTGGTGACGTACCAGAGCCGGTCTCCCTCGACGAGCGGCGCGCAGCAGATGCCCTGCAGCGGCCAGTCGTGGACGCGGCCGGTCGGCAGCTTCTCGCTCGAGTCCTGCCAGAGGAACGAGCCATCGCGGGTGTCGAAGGCCAGCAGGCAACCGAGGTCGATCGCCGGCGGATACCGCTTCAGCCAGCCCTTGCCGTTGTTCGAGCCGACGTACGCCCGGCCGCCGGCCACGACCGGGTTGCCGTAGGTCTGGCTGCCGAGGGCCGCCACCCAGGCGACGTTCTTGCTCGTCTCCGGTTTCCAGACGCCGCTGTCGGGATCGAAGTCGCCCGGCGCCCAGTCGGTCGGCAGGTTCTTCGCGTCCGGCGTGTTGTTGCGCTGCGCCGAGCCGCCCCACTGGTTCCAGTCGGCAGCGCCGGCTGCGGCGGCCAGTGCGACGGCGATCGCGACGGCGGCAGCCATCCTCGATCGCAGGGCGAGGGCTGCGGCGGCGGGGGAACGGCTGGCCGGCATCACGGCGGGACACGAGTTCATTTCACGGCCTCCACGCTCACGTTGTCGATGAAAATCTCGGAGTCTTTCGAATTGCCGAAGAAGCCCGGGCTTCCCTGGAGGTTTCCCTGCTCGTGGGTGGCCTCGATCGTCCAACCAGCCGGCTCCGGCGTGCCGCGCGGCCAGACCTTTCCGCGCAGCAGGGCGGATCCGTCCTGCGTCCGTGCCTCGAAGCGGATGGTGTACCAGCGGCCCGCCTCCCAGGCGAAGGGGATCGTCTTCGAGAAATGGGTCGCCACCTGCGGTGGCCAGGACCGGACCTGCAGCTGCTGCGCGGCGCCCATCAGGTCGAGCGTGTACCGCTGGGCGATGAGGCCCATGTCGGGCATGCGGGCCTTTTCCAGCGCCGCCGGCGTGCCGAAGGCCTTCGCGAAGGCATCGGCGTCGCTCGTCGTGGCCGGGCCGGCCGACGCCGGGGAGCCCGGCTTGCCCACGCCCGTCTCCTGGGCGCGGAAGTCGGCCTGGATCGCATAGTCGTGCAGGTCGATCGGCCCGATCCAGCCCTGGCTCCGGGTGCCCTTGGGGATCGTCGTGATCTTGACGAGGCACTTCGAACCCTCGGCCTCACGGACGACATGCCGATACCGCATGCCGATCCAGGGCAGCGGTGGCTCTCCCTTCACGACACCCGTCTTCGGGTCGGCGGCGAGGGGAGTGTCCTCGAAGTCGAACGTCCAGGGCAGGGGAGGCATGGAACGAATCCGGGCCCGCCCCTCGAGGCCGCCGACCTTCGCGGTCACGACCGCCGCGGCATGAGCGGAGGTGGGGGCCGTGTAGGTGCCATCGGCCGCGACCGTGCCGGCCGTGGCCGAAAACTCCGCGGGAGATTCCTTGACGAACCGGCCGGCGGCGTCGTAGAGGCGGACCGTGAGCGGGAGCGTCGCCCCGCCGGCGATCTGCGCTTCGGCCGGCACGACCTGCAACCAGGCCGGCTCGCCCGCCGGACCCTTGGTCGCTTCGGCGACCTGGGAGGCCGCCGGCGGCTCCGATTCACCCTGGGCCGCAGCCGCGGCCGCATCGCCGAGGCAATACAGCCGAGAACCGGTCGTCAGGTAGATCCGCCCCTCCCAGGCGATCGGCGACGCCGTGACCTCGTCCTCCTCGACAAGCCGCATCCGGTTGACGAACTTCAGCCCGTCAGGCGTCGGTTCGAGCACGTGCCAGCCGCTCGTCGAGCAGACGTAGAGTTTGCCCTCGGCCACGAGCGGGCTGCCGCGAACGATCGTCCCGAGGAGCTTCACCGGCTTGCCGATGGGAGCACCGGTCGCCTTGTCAAAGATGAAGATCTTGGCGCCGTCGTCCACGAAATACACCCGGTCGCCGAGCACCACCGGCATCGACCGGCCGTCCATCACCCCCTTCTTCTGCCAGAGGACGCTGGTGGCGGTGATGTCGCCCACGCCGATCGGCTTGAAGGCCGTCGCCGAGCCCATCGAGGTGTTGTCGAGATTCTCCTCGGCCTGCGACATGTAGACCGTGTCGCCGGCCACGAGCGGCGCGACGTTGAGCCCGCGGCGCGAGAGCTTGAAGTTCCAGACGGCCTTGCCCGTCCGTGGCTGGAAGTTCCAGACGCTGCCGTCGCTCGATCCGAACACCAGCGCCGCCTGGCCGCCGAGGTTCGCGAGCGCAGGCGTGCTGTAGGTCGTGTCCTCGGGCAATTCCTTCGTGCCGTTCATCCAGCGGACCGCGCCGGTCGCGGCGTCGAGACCGAGGAAGCGGTGGGCCGGCCGGGCGGTGTCACCCCAGCCGGTGACGACGGCGCTGGCGATGACCAAGTCGTCGAACACGACCGGGATGTTCGTCCGGCCGCCGTAGGTGGAGAGGAAGCCGAACTCCTCGTGCAGCGACCGCTGCCACTTCGTCCTGCCGGTCGCCGCGTCGATCGCCGTGAACACGCCGCACACGCCATGCGCGAACACGGTGTTGGTCCGCGGGTCGGCGCTGACGGCCGACCAGCCGACCCGCTCGGCCGGGACATCGGAGAGATAGACGTTGAACACGTTCTCCCAGAGCTGTTGTCCGGTGCGGGCGTCGAGGCACAGCACCTTCTCCGCCTCCTCCTTGGTGCCCGGCTTGTGGCGGACGAGGGTGTAGAGTTTGCCTCCCATGATCACCGGCGTGGAGATGCCGCCGGCCGCGTCGCTCTTCCAGAGGACGTTGGTGTTCTTCCCCGGATCGAATGCCGTGGGCAGGCCGCGGCTCGCGTACTGCCGGTCCTGCCCGGGGCCGCGCCAGTCGGGCCATTCATTGGCTGAGCCGGCCGCCGCGCTGACGAGTGCCAGCAGGCACGTTCCCGTGAGGACGAGCGAATCGCATCTCATGCGCGCCGCGCCGTTCATCGGCGGCCCTTCTTGGTGCTGCGGACATCCTCGGGCAGTTTCGGGTCGACGAGGCCGCGGGATCCGCGGCCCTGGCTGAGCCGGTCGGCGACGTCGGCGGCGATGCTCTCGAGGTCGGCGTTCCACCATGTGCGCTGCTCGGCGGCAGGCGGGGGCGACAGCGGGCGGACGACCCGCATCCCGACGCCGAGCGCCGGCTCCTCGGTGTACCACCACGGGCTCTTGGGGAGGTTGGGATCGACGTCCTTCCAGTCGGGTTCGTCCTCCGTGCCACCGGCGTCGCGGGAGCCGCGCCGGGCGGCGCTGCGGCAGCGATCGGCGTCGTCGTAGAACGACCCGCCGCGCAGGACGCGCGGATAGAGTCTTTTCGGCCAGGTGATCGCGTCGGCGACCGTCACGGGCTGCGGCAGCGCGGCCTGCCGGGTGTAGCCGCCGGCGACGAGTTCATCGATGACCCACTCGGCGACGTTGCCGTGCATGTCGTGGAGCCCCCAGGCGTTGGCCTTCTTCAGGCCGACCTTGTGAGGGGTGTCGTCGGCGTTGTCGGCGAACCAGGCCACCGCATCGAGGCCGGCCGCGTCGGTGCCGGTGTTCCAGGGCGTGGTCGATCCGGCGCGGCAGGCGTATTCCCACTCGCTCTCGGTCGGCAGCCGGTAGAACCGACCGCTCAGGCCGCTGATCCACTTGGTGTACTGCCGGGCGGCGAACTGGGTCATGGTCACCGCGGGCAGTTCCGGATCCTCCCCCTTGCCGAACGTCGTCGTCGGGTCATAGAGGTTGGAGGGGGCGGTGACGGCATCGGCCTCGTTCTCGGGCGTGATCGTCCGCAGGCCGGATGCCTCGAGGGCCTTGAAGTCGTCACAGGCCGACATGAAGGTCTTGTACTCGGCCCACGCCACCTCGCAGCGGCCCATCCAGAACGGGGCGACCGTGACCGTGAACGTCGGACCCTCGTCTGCCGAGCGGTCCGTCTCGTCGGCGGGGCTTCCCATGCAGAACGTTCCGCCCGGGATCGGCAGCATGCGGAAGGTCACGTCCGTGCCTGTGATCTTCTCGTCGTAGGGGACCATCCAGCCGCCCGGCACGGCGACCGCGCCGGCGACATCGGGCGCGGCGGGGCCGGCCACGAACCCTGGTGTCGACGCCGCGTCGGCCGCGGGAGAACTGCGGCCACCGGCCACGACCGCCAGCAGGGCAGCGACCAAGACAGACGGAATGCGGCGGGGGAACACGGTCGGGCAATGCAACATGGGTGGCATCCAGAAAGGCTCGAGCGGGCGTGTGGGCATTTCGTGGGCCGTAGCGACCAAAGCAAAAGTGTACCCTGAAACGAGTCCGGCACCCATCGGTGGGTGCGGCTCGTGAGCAGTCCCGAACCACACCGGCCCGACCCTCATCGTTCAGCGGCGACCCTTCCTGGCGCGGCGGACATCCTCGGGCATTTTAGGATCGACGAGGCCGCGGGATCCCTTGCCCTCGCGGAGCCGGTCGGCGACGTCGGCGGCGATGCACTCCAGGTCGGCGTTCCACCATTTCCGCTGCTCGGCGGCCGGCGGGGCGACGAAGGGCCGGACGACCCGCATGCCCACCCCGATCGCGGGTGGCTCGGTGTACCAACACGGGCTCAAGGGGACGTTGGGATCGCTGTATTTCCAACCCGGATCTGCGTCCGTGCCGTGGTCATCGCGGGAGCCGCGCCGCGCGGCGCTGCGGCAGCGATCGGCGTCGTCGTAGAACGAACCCCCGCGCACGATGCGTGGGTAAAGTATCTTCGGCCAGGTGATCGCGTCGGCGACCGCCACGGGCTGGGGCAGCGCGGCCGGGCGGGCGTAGCCGCCGGCGACGAGTTCATCGATGACCCACTCGGCGACGTTACCGTGCATGTCGTGCAGCCCCCAGGCGTTGGCCTTCTTCAGGCCGACCTTGCGGGGCGTGTCGTCGGAGTTGTCGGCGAACCAGGCCGCGGCATCGAGGGAGTCGGCGTCGGCGCCCGTGTTCCACGGCGTGGTCGAGCCGGCCCGGCAGGCGTACTCCCACTCGCTCTCGGCCGGCAGCCGGTAGAACCGACCGCTCAGGCCGCTGATCCACTTGGTGTACTGCCGGGCGGCGAACGGGGTCATCGTTACCGCGGGGAGTTCCGGATCCTCCCCCTTCATGAACGTTCTATCCGGCTCGTACAGGTTCGAGGGGGAGGTGACGGCATCGGCCTCGTTGTCGGGCGTGATCGACCGCAGGCCGGCGGCCTCGAGGGCCAGGAAGTCGTCAGAGGCCGCCATGAAGGTCTTGTACTCGGCCCACGTCACCTCGCAGCGGCCGATCCAGAAGGGGGCGACCGAGACCGTGAACGTTGGCCCCTCGTCGACTGACCGGTCCTGCTCGTCGGCCGGGCTCCCCATGCGGAACGTGCCGCCGGGGATCGGGACCATGCGAAACGTCACGTCGGTGCCGGCGATCTTCTCCTCGTAGGGCACCATCCAGCCGCCCGGCACGGCGACTGCGCCGGCGACATCGGGCTTGGCGTCGCCGGCCACGAACCCCATGGTTGCCGGGGTGTCCGGTGTCTCGCTCGCCGTGGCGCCGACGCCACTGGCCCCGATCGCCAGCAGTGCACCGCATGCGACCAACAACGCGCGGGCCAGGCGCGGCGCTCCAGAACGCAGCATGGGTGGCATCCAGGGCTTGAGCGGGCGCGGCGGGACGAACTGCCAGTCGCGACGTGCCCGAAAGTGTACCCTGACGGGGAGCCCGGGACCCATCCGTGAGAGCCGCCTCGTGACGAGCCCCAAACCAAACCGCCCGACCGGCAAAAAGTCCGCCGCCGGCAAAGCCGACAAGCCCGCCGAGCGGGTCGTGGCCGAGAACCGCAAGGCCCGCCACGAGTACGAGATCCTCGACACGCTGGAGTGCGGCATCGCGCTGGTGGGCAGCGAGGTGAAGAGCCTGCGGGCGGGGCGGATGTCACTCGACGAGGCCTACGGCCGCATCAACGGCGACGAGGTCTGGCTGATCGGCTGCGACATCCCGGAGTACGAAAAGGCCAACCAGCTCAACCACCCGCCGAAACGGCCGCGGAAGCTCCTTCTTCACCGGCGCGAGATCAACAAGTTCGCCGGCCAGGCATTCGACAAGGGTCTGACGCTCGTGCCCCTGAAGCTGTACTTCAAGAATGGCCGGGTGAAGGTGCTGCTGGGCATCGGCCGCGGCCGCAAGGCCCATGACAAACGGGAGAAGCTCAAGGCCGCCAGCGCCCGGCGTGATATTGAAATCGCCCTCCGCGGCCGGGGTGGCCGCGGAGGGCGATGAAGGCGCTGAAAAACGCGGCGACCGCCTGCCCTGGCGGCCGGCTCAGTCCTCGCTGCCGACCAGCACGCCGGCCGGCGAGTCGGTGGAGTCTTCGGGGTGCCAGAGGGGCATGCCCCGCTGGATGCGTTCGGCAAGCACGTCGATCTTCTGCCGCGAGCCCGCCGGGGCGGTCGTGGGGAAGAATTCGGTCGTGCACTGGGGCTCGTAGTTCTCGTCGTGGCCGTAGAGCTCGATGATCTCGAAAACGTTGCGGATCCTTGCCATCGGAAAGAAACAGGTCCTTTCTGGTTTTTGGGGGAGTTCTTGAGTGACGGAAGTGGTACGGATCGGCGGCATGGTTCCGTCGAACAGGACGCGTCAGCCCAACCCGTCAAGGGGCCGCACAAGCGGCCCGATGGCGGTCCCGAGTCGGCTGCGGGGCGGCTCGCGGACGGGACGGCGCGAACGCCGCGGCGAGCGTCTCGTTCGAACTGAACGACGACATTATGGACCCGTGCTTGCACGAGTCAAACAATTCGCCGCCCAGGTTTTTTTCCTGAAAAAAAGCCGTTTTTTTCGGCAGATTGTCCGGCACGATCCGCGCCAATTACCATGAGGCGATGCCCCGGGGTTTCGGTGTGGCTGGAGCCCGCCTTCCCCACGGGCAGGTCGTGGTCGGCGGCGGGCACACACCCGCCGGCGCCGCTATCGATGCCCCAGTTCACCGGCTCGCTCGTCCGCTACCCGGCCCGGGTGTCGTTCGTGGCCTACGTCGTCGCCGTACTGCTCGGCGGTTTTCTGCTCACGCTGCCGGCCTGCCGCCAGCCGGGCCGCCCCCCGGTGAGTTTCGTGGACGGCGCGTTCACGGCGACGAGCGCCTGCTGCGTCACCGGCCTGACGGTCCGCTCCACGCTCAATGATTTTTCCTTCCTCGGGCAGGCTCTGATCCTGGCCCTGATCCAGCTCGGCGGGCTGGGCATCATGACGATCACGACGCTCGTCTCGTTCCACATCGGCGGGCAGGCGACGCTCCATCAACGGGCGGTGATCGCCGAGACACTGGGCATCCGCTCGGGCCGCGACCTGCGCTGGGTGACGTTCGGCGTGCTCGTGACCGTGCTCAGCGCCGAACTGGTCGGCTTTCTGCTCCTCTGCTGGGCCGACTGGGGGCGGGGACCGGCCGGAAGCGTCGTCTGGCGGTCGCTGTTTCACGCCGTGTCGGCATTCTGCAACGCCGGCTTCGCCCTGCACGACGACAACCTCGTGCCGGATGCCGGCCGCGTCTCCATCAACCTCGTCATCTGTGGCCTGATCATCGTCGGCGGACTCGGCTTCCCGGTGATCTTCGACGTCGTCTCCCGGCTGCGGCGCCGGGAGCCGTTCTGGGACCGGCTCCACACGCAGTCGAAAATGATGCTCATCGGCACCGCCCTGCTGCTGGCCCTCGGCGCCGTCTCCTTCTGGATGCTCGAATGGGGGGAGGCGCTGGAGCGGGAGACCATCGGGACCCGGCTGTTGATGGGGCTGTTTCACTCCACCACCTGCCGCACCGCCGGCTTCAACACCGTCCGCTACGTCGAGCTCTCGAGCGCCACGCTGTTTCTGGCGATCGTGCTCATGGCGATCGGCGCCGGCCCCTGCTCCACGGCGGGGGGCTTCAAGGTGAGCACGTTCATGACGCTCGTCGTCAGCTCGTGGGCCAACTTCCGCGGCTGCCGGCATGCCAACTTCTTCAAGCGGACGATTCCCGCCGCCGCGGTGCAGCGGGCCACGGCCACGGCTTTGTTCTTCGGCGCCGTGGCGATCGTGGCCCTCGTCGCCCTGCTCGTCGTCGAGGCGCGGAGCACGGTGGCGACGGAGTCGCGCTGGTTCCTGCGGGCGCTCTTCGAGTGCATCTCGGCGCTCGGCACGGTGGGCCTGTCCACCGACCTGACGCCGCAGCTCACCGACCCCGGCAAGCTCGTGCTCGTCGGCCTGATGCTCCTGGGCCGCCTCGGCCCGATCACCGCCGCCGTGGCCCTGGCCCGAGAACGGCGGACCTACCTGCCCCGTTACCCCGAGGAGGAGCCGCTCATCGGCTGATTCCCATGGCACAGTCCGCCAAGAAATTCATCATGCTCGGCATGGGCTCGTTCGGCACGGCCCTGGCGACGAAGCTCGCCGCCAACGGCTGCCGGGTGACGGGCATCGACGGCCGGCCGGAGCGGCTCGAGGCGGTGAAGAACCTGATCCACGAGGCGGTGATCGGCGACGCCACCGACCGCGAGGTGCTGGAGAGCCTGCCGATCCGCGATGCCACGGCGGTCTTCATCTCGCTGGGGGAGAACATCTCCCAGTCGCTGCTGGCCACGCTCCACGTCAAGGAGCTCGGGGCCCGGAACGTGATCGTGAAAGGCGTCACGAAGGAGCACGGCAAGATCCTCGAGCACCTCGGCGTCGATCGCGTCGTGTTTCCAGAGGAGGAGGTGGCCCGCGAACTCGCCGACCGCATGACCTGGCCGAACGTCCTCGACTACCTGCCGATCGACCCCGACTACAGCGTAGCGGAAGTGGCGATGCCCGGGTCGCTGTCGGGCAAGACGCTCGCCGAGGCCAACCTGCGGAGCAAGATCGGCGTCCACGTGATGGGGCTCAAGGACGTGATGAAGGGGAAGTTCGAGATGTTCCCCGACGGCAAAACGAAACTCCTCGAGGACCAGGTGCTCTTGGTCGTGGGCCGCGAGACGGAGATCGCCGCGCTCCGGGAACTGCCCTGACCTCATCGGCGGCTCACGATTCATGTATCAGCGGGAAACGGGTCGCGCCCATGCCATCGACCGGGCTGTCATTCGATCTGGGCCGGACTGCAGGAGATCCTCCTCGCCGGTTACGAGTGGCTGGCCCGACGGTATTCGCCGGGGGACGAGATCTGGGTGTTGGGCCGCCTGTGAGGCGGGTTTCCTTGGAAGCCTCGTGACAGTGTGTACGCCAGTTCACTATCTGTCAAGATGAGGCAGCCGGGCCCTTTTCGGCATGCCGGAAACTGTTTCGTTCGTGTCCGCCCGAATCGCCGTACGAATGGCAGCCTAAATCCGGAGCCGCTGCTCTCGAGCGGCGAGGGTTCTCGTGACCGAAACCGTTGACTCGTTGAGACTTACCGTGCTAAAAACTTCGGGGTCTTCAGTCGATCGCGCCCGATTTAGACGGAATCCGGTTCCGTTTATCCGGACAACACCTCGGTTTTAGGGCGGCGAGGATTCCGCCTAATAATTGTTCGGCGGCAACACGGAGGTGCATGATGAGATGGTTCGCGGCTTGGCTGATCGCTACGACGACCATCTGGGACGCCCTGCATCTCTATGCGACTGACTCTTTGCCGCAGCCGCCGGTGCCGCAGCAGCTGCCGATGCCCCCGGCTGGTCGGCAGTTGTCGTCGGTCAAGGGCGTCAGCATCTTGCGAATCGAGCCGAATGGTCCGGCCTCGCCTACGCGCTCCAAACTAAGGTCATTCGACATTTTTGGCCGCGGCCGCTTCAGGGCGACCAGCGCGGAGCTTGAAGACGTCTTGCTTCACGCCGCCCCCGTCGATGTGGATCGAGTATTTGTGCGTGCGCCGCTGCCCGCCGGGCTCTACGATATAGACATCTCAACGCCCAAAGGCGGTGATGAGAAAATGTTTGACCTTCTTAAGGTGGCTCTCGCACGCTCGTTCGGCGTTCACGTGCGGGTGGATACGTACGACGAGCCGATCGTCACGATGCGCAGGACAGCTCATTGGGATAAAAGTCCTTTGAATCGCGTGAAAGCCACGCTTTTCGACAAGCCTATTTTCGCATTTTCTGAGTCGATTAAGGCTAAGGCGACGGATAATCACGGCCGCTTGCGATTCGAGGGCGATATGGATTTCCTTGCTCATAGTCTGGATAGTTATTTCGGAAAGCCCGTTGTGAATCGAAGTGGGATCGAGGGACGTTACGCCTTCGATGTTCAACTGCGAGGGGCCTCGGAAGCTGCTGCCCTCCAGATGTTTCTCGAATCACACGGCATTGATTTCGTGGCCGAGAGCCGAATTAAGAACGGCATATACGTCGAGTCTGTTCGCTGAGTAGGAATGAAAATCAACACGTTGCGGCATCATCTGGCGCTTCAGCGAAAGCCGAACGAAGCGATGCAGCGGACTCGCGATAAAATTGGTCCTGATGGAAAGT
>BJHK01000034.1 GCA_014192425.1 Planctomycetia bacterium
CCAAAAAAGCCGGTGCGTGGCGTTTCGAGAAACCCGCTCCGCACGCCCGGAACGCTGCTCCCGAGGCTCACGAGTCGCTCATCGGCCGGAAGACCGTTGCAGAAGTGCCATTGACCGGGCTATCCTCTGACCGGGCTATCCTCTGGCCATCCCTCCCGCACCAAGGATCTGCACCATGTCGCCCCGCGGCCTCGTCGCGGCATTCAGCCGCTTCTCTCGCCCAGCCCGTCGCCACGACAGCCAAGCCAGCCAGCACCGCCAAGCCCGCCAGCACCGCAACGCACGGCCAGCCACTCGTGCCCCGCACCTCGCCGCCGAGTTGCTCGAATCCCGCTGCATGCTCTCCGCCACGGCCAGGCTCGAGAACAACATTTCGATGTTTGACCGCATTCCCGTGATCCATGGTTCACAGCCCGCGAATCCAGGCGGTAGTTTCGTGGGCCAGTTCTTCTGGAACGGGTCGGGGTTCAAGTCGTTCTGCGTCGAGGGTCAGCAGTCGATCTCACCCGGCCTGCACACGTTTCCCACGGTCACGTCCCTCTCCATCAGCGGCCTGGCCAATGCGGACCTCGTCGAGCAGTTCTGGCGGAGTTATGGCCCCACCACGCCCACCGGCTTTACCAGCGTCACTGACGCCGCCGCCTTTCAGCTCGGAATCTGGGAGATCATCAGCGACGGCCCGTCGCGCGATCTGAAGAGCGGCAGCTTCCGAGTCGGCGATTCCGCGTCTCCGGCCGTCGCCCGTGCCGAGTCGTGGCTGAACGGTACTGGCACGCCCGCGGCCGGCGCCGGCGGCTCCGTCCCGCTCCATGTCATGCAACATCCCACCATGCAGGACCAGGTGATCTGGGGCCCGCTGCCGCCGCCGTCCGTGAGCGTGAAGGTCACGCCAACCAGCGTGACCGAGGACGGCCCGCAGAAGCTCACCTACGAGTTCACCGCGTCGCCCGCGCCGACGTCAGCCATCACCGTCAACTACCGGATCGGCGGGTCCGCAAAGGCGGGCAGCGATTTTACAGGGCTGCCACCGGGAGCGACCACCGGGACGATCACGATTCGCGCCGGCTCGACGTCGCCGGTGACCCTCACGATAGTCCCCACGGCCGACACGGAGATCGAGCCCAACGAGACCGTCATCGTCACGCTGCAGCAGGGCGTTGGCTATGCACTTGGCACGAGCGTCGCCACCGGCACGATCACCAATGACGATCTGCCGGCAGTGACGCTCGCAGTCTCGCCCGCGAGCGTCACGGAGGATGGCACGACGAACCTCGTCTACACGTTCACGCGGACGGGTCCAACGACAAGCGCCCTCACGGTGAAGTACGGCATCACGGGAACGGCGGACGCCGCCGACTACACAGGCGCCACGCCCGGCACCGGCAAGACGATCTCCTTCGACGCCGGCTCCGCCACCGCCACGGTCACGATCACCCCCACGCCCGACACGCTGATAGAGCCCGACGAGACGGTCGTGATCTCGCTCCAGAACGGCTCCGGCTACACGTTCGACCAGACCCGCTCATTCGCCACGGGCACGATCGAAAACGACGATTATCTCGTGGACCTCATCCTCGACGGACTGCCCGAAGAATCCGCTCCCCCTCCCAACGAGCTCTCACCAGGCGCCATCCTGCCGATCGGGGGCGGCCGTACGCGCCTGGATCTGATCGTCGAGTCTCCGGGATACGCCGGCACGATCACGCTCTTGGTCACGACTGGCGCAGATGGCGACGACGCGGTCACCCTGTGGGACTCCGAGGAGGACGGGACGCAGATTCTGCCCGCCACATGGCAGGTCGGCCAGCACCCCAGGACGCTCTGGGTCGAAACGACCGGCGTCGAGGCTGACATCCAGTTCATCGCCATGTTCCAGAACAAGGGAACTACGAAGCAGGATGCGGCGAACGCGGTCGCCGTAGCCAGTCGGCCTGACATCACGTTCGACCCGAACGACATCACGGCACGAGTCAGTAGCTGGATGAATGGCCGCAAGAATCGCCTCGAAGACGGGGGTGTCGACACGCTGAATCTGGGCGTCGGCATCCACGTGGATCACGCAATAGGCACTTTCCGATCGATCAAGGTGGTTACGAAGGCGATCGATGATCAGGCGATCGGCCGGCAAGACACAGAGTCCTTCTACTTCAAGGGTAACCATACGACGAGTGCTTGGAACATTCTGCGCGGTGTCGATCACAATCCGGGCAGACCCTGGAACTGGCTCCGCGACTACCATCCCGAAGTGGGCGTTCGTACACCACAAGATTTCAGTGCTCTTCCGATCGACGAGCAAAACAAGTGGGCCGATGATTTCGAGGTCTGGTCGGACCCCCGGGTCACGGCGCAGCGAATGACCGGCACGCTCGATGTGACGTACGTTTACGCTGGAAGGCTTGATCCTGGCACGGCATGGGTTCCTGCCAGACAGAAGTTCAACCTGGCCGCCAACGATCCTACGCCGCCCGGCTCTCCGTACCCCTACGATCGGCCTCTCAACGTCGATGCGAGCAGATGGATGCAAGGTTTTCCCCATCGTGCTGAGAAGCCGGACGACTGGGATTTTGTGTCAACGCTCACGCTTCACTTAGAATTCACGATCGATCTCGAGAATGACCAGGCGAGCGTGACTGGAACATGGGTGATTGACGATATTGACGGCGTGCTCCCTGGCCTGATCAACGTGAACGCTACCATTCACTAACGCGGCTCCTCTGGAGGTGACTTATGCTCGCGGCAGGCAATCGCCTTTACCGAGGCGGATGGTGCTTCGGATTCGCAGCGGCGTGCGTTGTGATGCAGGTCGCCACTGCCTTCGCGACGGAAAGACTGCCCGACTATGATCAGCGGACGATTCGGCAGTCGATCGCCATGGTGGGAGTCGATGGCGGCGGCTTCGACAAATGCGAATATCAGCCCGCGTTGCTTGGACGATCGTCTTGGGCAAAGTTGAAGACAGAGGTCAGCCCATTCTGGATCGGGAAGTACGAGATCACGTATCGCGAGTACCACGAGTGGGTGCTTCAATGGAATGCGGATGAGGAAAAGGCAGCTACGGTCGCGCAGCAGCGTGCCCGAGAGGTCAACGACCTGGACTCAAAGCTGTTAAAGGGCGGCTATGGCACTCCTAGTCCGCACAATGGGATTGAGCTGACAGGCAGCCATCCCGCCTTTGGCATGAAGCAATGGGCCGCCAAGCGGTATTGCCACTGGCTGAGCATGCTGACCGGGCACTTCTATCGGTTGCCCACCGAAGCGGAGTGGGAGTTTGCCTGCCTTGCCGGCAGCAAGCAGGCGACGAATGGCTACCCGTGGGGACGAGACATCGACGGGATCGACACCTACGCAGTGACGTCGGTCAACAAGCGCGCCTTGACAACAGCCCCCGTAGGATCCAAGAAGCCCAACGCCTGGGGTATTCACGACATGATCGGCAACGTCGAGGAATGGGTAGCCGATGGATACGATTCCCGGTTGGTAGAGCGGGTGCGGAAAGACGCCATCGTCTGGCCTGCCAGCAAACACCTCTCGCAGGATGCTTCCAAGGTGTGGAAGGAGTTCAAGGCCGCGGGAGAGTTTTATTGCGACGGCTGGGGGGTCGCCAAAGGCGGCGCGTTCGGAGATGACCGCAGCCAGCAACAGGAAGCCTTTACCGTGGCGGCACGAACTGATCCGGAGCGGTACTGGGAGGAGTGGGATGATGTCTACCATCTCCCGCAAGACAACTGTAGTCTTGGATTGGAGGGCAAGGTCGCTTACTCCATCGGATTCCGAATAGCGCGACCGTTGGTGATCCCGTCGCGAAAGCTTCAACTGTGGCACTGGGGCATCTACTTCAATCACGACAAGTGGCAGCACTTGACGCTCGAGCCAACTGAAGCAAACGCCGATCATCAGGGCCCGTGAAAGCCCGAGTTTTTTGCCGTAGGGAAAAGGTCCGTTGAGTGCCGCGGGTTGACTGCCCGCCTTGATGGCGGGCTCTCGAGAGCGGGCGGCGGCCCGCCCAAGAAACCCAGGCACGAAGCCGAGGGTTTCCGTGCAGCCGCCACACCCAGCCGCGAGGCCCTGGGGTTTCTTGCCGTCGACCGCTCACCCCTGCTGCGGGTGCAGGCGGGGCGTGGTGCCGAGCGCCAGGCGGTTGACCGCCGCCAGGAAGGCCTTGGCCGCCGCCTCCAGCGAGTCGGTGGACACGCCGCGGCCCCGCTGCTGCTGCTGCTGTCATTCGGCAGCGTCATCACGCTGGGCATCGACGGTCAGAGACCGCCGCTACAAAAAGAAGACGGCCCTCGCCGCCCGGCCGACAGGCATCCCCCGCCGACCGCGCCGCCAGTGGCTCGGCGCCGAATCGCTAGAGCCCCGCGCCATGCTCTCCACGGTGCCGTTCCTCGCCGATTCTGCGCTGCAAACCGCCACCGTGTTCACGGCGCAAGGCCGCTACTGGGAAGAACGAAAAAGGACAGGTCTCCTACCGGGAGCATCCAATAGTTGACATTGTCCGCGCCCCGAAGGGGCCCGTCGCCCCTCCCTCTGGGAGAGTCGACGTCATCAACGACCTGCAGCAGCGGCGGTCGGGCCTCTCCCAGATGGCCAGGGAGCACGGGTGATGCTCAGCCGGCGCGGAGGATGTCCTCGACGCGGCGGATCGCCTCGGCCACGTCCCACGGCGTCTCGGCGAGCACGATCGGCTCACGGTTCGCGAGCCATCCCTCGACCGTCTTCTGGGCGGCGATCACGGTCGAATGGCTGCGGCGGCCGAAATAGCCGCCGATCTCCGCGAGGGCCGCACAGGTGTGCCGCCGGGCGAGGTACATCGCCAGCATCCGCGGATGGCTGACGGCCTTCGAGCGTCGCGCCGACTGCATGCCGGCGGCGTCAATCCCGAACGCCTTGCAGACGGCCTTCTCCACGTCGGCCAGCCGCACGGATCGGGCGCTCGACCGCACGAGGTCGGCCAGCGCCTCCTCGGCCATGCCGGCCGACACCGGAATCCCTCGTGCTGCCGGTGGCCGGCGAGACGCCGTAGACGTAGCCGGTGGTCTGGGAGGGCGTGCCCGAGACTTGCACGGCCGTCCGCGAGGCGAGGCGACCGGCGGAGTCGAACGTGAACCGCGTCGTGACGTCGGTCTGGGAGCCCGGAGCGCCGCCGGTGAAGTTCGAGATCGACGCCGTCGTGCGGCCGAGGGCGTCGGAGAGCGTGCGGCTGATGATGCCACGCGGGTCGGTCACGTCCTGCACGCGGCCGGCCGCGTCGTAGGAGACCGTCGTGACGAGGGCCGTGTCGGAACGGGCCGGGATGGTGCCGGGGCGGACATAGGCCACGCCGCCGTTGGTGCCTTGGCGGCCTCGGGCAGACGGCCGGGTACGCGGTCGAGGCGTATGTCCTCGAGCGGTTGCCCAAATTGCTCAGCCGGCGGTTTGGATTCATCGAGACGTCGGCGATGCCCGAGACATTCACCCATCCCGACGGATCGACCGACGAGATCGACGTCACCGTGCGTGGCACGCTCGACGGCCGGCCCGTGGCATTTATCGGCGAGACCAAGGCGAACATCACGCTCCGGGAGGTCGAGGATTTCCTCAAGGTGGTCGGACGGGTGCGGCCCGCGATGCAGTGCGACGATGTGCGGGCGATATTTTTCGCCGATCGTGCCAGCGGCGACGCGCGGCAGGCGGTTGCCGCTGTCGGCTGTTCCCTGGCGTTTCCGCACGACATCATCGTCCAGCCCGGCTGAGGAGGGCAGGGCGGTGGGGCCCGCTCAGGCGACGATCTCGCGGATCACGCGGCCGTGCACGTCGGTGAGCCGGAAGTCGCGGCCCGCATAGCGGTAGGTGAGCCGCTCGTGGTCGAATCCGAGCAGGTGCAGGATCGTGGCGTGCAGGTCGTGCACGCTCGTTGGCCGCTCGACGGCCTTGAAACCGAAATCGTCGGTCGCCCCATGGATCGTGCCGCCGCGGGTGCCGCCCCCCGCCAGCCAGACGGTGAAGCCGTAGGGATTGTGGTCGCGGCCCGTGCCCCCCTCGGAGACGGGCGTGCGGCCGAATTCACCCCCCCAGCCCACGAGCGTGTCGTCGAACATGCCCCGCTGCTTGAGGTCGGTGAGCAGGGCCGCCAGCGGCTGGTCGAGCGCGCCGGCATCCTTGCGGATCCTGTCCTCGATGTTGGAATGGTGGTCCCACGGCTGGCCTTCACCGTGCCAGAGCTGGACGTAGCGCACGCCGCGTTCCAGGAGCCGCCGGGCGATCAGGGTCTGCCGGCCATGCGTCGTCTCGCCGTACGCCTCGCGGACGTGCTTCGGCTCGCGCGTCACGTCGAAGGCGTCGCTGGCCTCCATCTGCATCCGGTAGGCGAACTCGAACGACGCGATCCGGGCATCGAGCCGCGGGTCGTGCCGGCCCTCGCGGTGGCCCTCATTGATCTCCCGCAGCAGGTCGAGCTGCCGCCGCTGCGCGGCGGGGCCGGCGTGCGGGCTCTGGATGTTCTCGATCAGCTTTTCGACCTGCTCGTGCTTGGTGTCGATGGCCGTTCCCTGGAGAACGCCGGGGAGGAAGCCGGCCTGCCAGTTGTCGGAGCCCTTCACCGGGCTGCCGCCGGGGCACATCGCGACGAAGCCGGGGAGGTTGCGGTTTTCGCTGCCCAGGCCGTAGAGCACCCAGGAGCCGACGCTGGGCCGGGGCTGCACGGAGTCGCCGCAGTTCATCAGCATCAGCGAGGGCTCGTGGTTCGGCAGCTGGGCGTACATCGAGCGGATGACCGCCAGCGAGTCGGCGTGCGCGGCGGTGCGGGCGAAGAGTTCGCTGACGTCGAGGCCGCTGTCACCGTACTTCTGGAAGCGGAACCGGCTCGGAAACCCGCCACCGGTCTTCCGCTCGGTGGTCAGCGACACCGGCAGCGGCTGGCGGGCGTAGCGTTCGATGAGCGGCTTCGGGTCGAAGGTGTCGATGTGCGACGGGCCGCCGTTGAGGAAGAACTGGATGACACGGCGTGCCCGGGGGGCGAAATGCGGCTGCTTCACGGCCAGCGGATCGACGGGCGGGGCCGCGAGCTCGCCCGCGTCGGCGAGCACTCCGGCGAGGCCGAGGAAGCCGAGGCCGGCCCCCGATGCGACGATCACGTCACGCCGGCTGCAGCCGGCGGCCGACGGGAGCTGGTGGTGCATGGCGTTCGATTCCAGAGCCTTCAGTCTACGAACAGGAACTCGTTTGACAGCAGCAGCACCTGGGCGAACTGCTCGAGCGGGGCGAGGTCCGAGCCGGGCTCGGCGGCCGCCGCGGCGAGAAACTTCGCGCCGGCGGCCCGCTCGGCCGCGCTGGGGGCGCGGCCGAGAACGGCCCGGTAGACCGCCGGCAGCGGATCGGCGCCGGCGGCGGAGTTGGCCGACCCGCCAACATGCCTCGCCACCTGCCTGGCCCGTTCGGCCACGAACGGATGGTTCATGCCGAACAGGGCCTGCAGCGCCGTGGTGGTCTCCCCGCGCTGCGGCGTGTGCAGGTTGGGATTGGCGAAATCGAACACGCCGAGCACGCCGGGAAGGACATGCCGGTCGTTCTCCGTGTAGATCGTCCGCCGCGTGCCGAACAGGTCGGTGCCCTTGCCGGCGGCGGTCGTGTCGAGCTGCCCGGCGACCGCCAGCAGCGCGTCGCGGAACTGCTCGAACGACAGCCGGCGCGGGTTCATGCGCCACAGCAGCCGATTGTCGGGATCGACCGTCATGCCGCGGGCGCGGGACGCGGTGTCGGGGCTTGACGACTGCCGGTAGGTGGCCGAGAGCATGATCTCGCGGTGCAACGCCTTGGTGCGAAAGCCGGCGCCGCGCAGCCGTGTGGCGAGCCAGTCGAGCAGCTGCGGATGGCTCGGCGCTGCCGTGCGGACGCCGAAATCGCTGGGCGATATGACGAGACCGGCGCCGAAGTGGTGCATCCAGACGCGGTTCACCCAGACGCGGGCCGTGAGCGGGTTGTCGACGGCGACGATCGCCGCGGCGAGTTCCCGGCGGCCGCTGCCCTCGGTGAACGGCTGCCGGTCGGGGCCGGCCAGGACCTCCAGAAACCGGCGCGGCACGATGTCCCCCTTGGCCGCGGCGTTGCCTCCGCGGAGCAGGAGCGCGTCGCGGACCGTGGGCCGGTCGTTGAGCACCACGGCGTGCGGCAGCGTGCCGGGCCGCTTCCAGAGCCAGTCGTCGATTTCGGCCTGGGCCGTCCAGAGTGCCTCGCGGGTTTTGAAGTCCCAGAGGAAGTTGGTCTGGACGAGCGGCTCCACGGGAATCACGCAGGGGGAATCGGCGTCCGAGAAGGCCTGCCGCAGCGCCTCGGCCGCCGCGTCGTCGAGGGCCGTCGGCTCTGGACGGTTCTCACGCTGGGCCGCCGCGACTGCGTCGCCCCAGCGGGCGTCACTCGCCGCCAGCAGGTCGGCATACCGCCGCGCCACCTCCGCGGCCGACGCCGGCGGCTCGCGGAACGCCGCGACGACGAGCGGATTGAGGGGCGGCTGCCGGCGCTGCAACTCGGTGGTGATGGCAGCCGCCCGGGAGGCGTAGTCGGCGTCGGCAAGCATGCCGAGCGCGATCCACGGGGTAAACACCGGATCGCCGCGCCGGTCGGCATGCCGGAGGAAGACCTCGAAGCGACGCACCAGCCCGGGCAGGAGTTCCTCGGGCCCGGAGAGCTGCACGAACTCCTGTTCCGGGTACTTGGCCAGCTCCCGTTGGGCGAGGAGGTAGTCGGGGAATCGCTTCCGCAGCCGTTCGTTCGCCTCGCGGCGCTTCTCTGCCTCGAGTTCCGCGTACTTCCGCGTCCGTTCCGCGAGGCCCTTCTCGAACTCGGGATCGACGGGGGCCGACGCCGGCCGCGGCAGCGGCACGAGCCGCTCGACGGTGTTCTGGAAGACACCGTACAGGGAGTAGTAGTCGCGGGCTGGAATCGGGTCGAACTTGTGGTCGTGGCACCGGGCGCAGCCCACCGTCAGGCCGAGCAGGCCGCGGGTCACCACGTCGATCCGATCGTCGATGATGTCGGGCGCGTTGCCTTGAAACCGGCGGCCGAGCGTGAGGAAGCCGAGCGCGGCGAGGTGGTCGGGCTCCGTTGGGGCGACCTGATCGGCCGCCATTTGCAGGAGAACAAAGCGGTCAAAAGGCATGTCGTCGTTGAAGGCCCGGATCACCCAGTCGCGGTAGAAGGGCGCGTGGACGTGCCAGCGGCCCTCGTTGGTGTCCACATAGCCCTTGCTCTCGGAGTAGCGGGCGACGTCGAGCCAGTGCCTGCCCCAGTGCTCGCCGTAGCGGGGCGAGGCGAGGAGCCGATCGACGAGGCGGTCGTGGGCGTCGGCGGAGGGGTCGGTGACGAATGTCTCGATCTCCTCGGGCGTCGGCGGCAGCCCATGGAGGTCGAAGGTGGCCCGGCGGATGAACGTGGCGCGGTCGGCCTCCGGCGCGGGCTCGAGGCCGGCGGCCTCGAGCGAGGCGAGGACGAAGCGGTCGATCGGCCCGCGCGACCAGCCGCGGTCGTCGACCGCCGGCGGTTCCGGCGCCGTGATCGGCTGGTAGGCCCAGTGTGTGCGGCGCGGGTCGGGGCGGACGGCGGCCGGCGTTGACGCCGGCCACGGGGCGCCGGCGGCGATCCAGGCCCGCACGGCGGCGGCCTGCGCGGCCGTGACGGCTGGGCCGTGCTCAGGGGGCGGCATCCGAACGTCGGGGTCGGTGCTGGCGAGCCGGGCCATGATCTCGCTGCGGTCCGGCTCGCCCGTGACCAGCGCCGGCCCGGAGTCGCCCCCCGCGAGGATCGCGTCGCGCGAGTCGAGCCGCAGGCCGGCCCACTGCTTCGCTCCGCCATGGCAGCCCTGGCAGCGGTCCACAAGCAGCGGCCGGACCTGCTTCTCGAACAGGTCCAGAGCCTCGTCGGCCGGCAGCGCGGCGACGGCCACGGCGCCGCTGACGCCGGCCGCGATGGCGGCGACCAAGCGGGCGATCGGACGTGGCAGGGAGGTGGGCATGGATGGATCAGCATCTCCGCGAACGGAGTAGTGTAGAACCGGTCCCCGGCCTGGTTGTTTGTATCGACACATCCTACCCCGGCGGCGTGGCTTTCCCGCGTTTCAGGTCGCTGAACGAGCGGTCCCAAAAACGTCGCCCGCTGCCCCACGATCCTCCCTCAGCGGCCGGCCGAGGGCGACAGGCCGGACTGCAGCGTCTTGGCATGTCTGCGATACAGGCTGCGAAACTGGTGGTACGTCAGCCCGAGCCGCTCGGCGGCCCGTCGCTGATGGTGGCGGCAGTCGGCGAGGGCACGCTCCAGCATCTCGATCTCCAGCTGCGTGATCGCCTCGCGGAGCGTGCCGGCCTGCGGGGAGATGGCCGCGCGGGCCGGCTGTGGCGGCGGGGCGGCCGAAGGTGGAGCCGGCCGTGCGGCCGCAGCGGCGGAGTTCGTCGGGGCGGTCGCTCCCTGCCGGGCGAACGGATCGAAGACGATCTCGGTGATCCGGGCGCCGCCGGCGCGGTACACGGCCCGCTCGACGACGTTCTTCAGTTCGCGGATGTTACCCGGCCACGCATGGCTGCGGAGGGCGTCCTGCGCCGCCTTGGAAAACTCGGTTGTGGCGGCGAGTCCCATCTCGGAACCCATCCGCGATGCGAAATGCCGGGCCAGGAGCAGGATGTCGTCGCGGCGTTCGCGGAGCGGCGGCACGTGGACCACCTCGAACGACAGCCGGTCGAGGAGATCCTCCTTGAATCGCCCTGCGCGGGCGAGGGCAGGGAGGTCGGCGTTGGTGGCGCCGATGATCCGCACGTCGACACTCACCGGGCTGGAACTGCCGACCCGCTCGAAGCTGCCGTACTCGACTGCGCGGAGGATTTTTTCCTGGGCCTCGATCGGGATCAGCCCGATCTCGTCGAGCAGGAGCGTGCCGCCGTCGGCGGCCTCGAATCGGCCGGCCCGGTCCTGGATCGCGCCCGTGAACGCGCCCCGGTCGTGGCCGAAGAGTTCAGCCTCGATGAGGGACGGGGAGAGCGCCGCGCAGTTGAGGGCCACGAGCGGCGCCTCCCAGCGGCCGGAGAGGTAGTGGAGTTTCGCCGCAGCGAGTTCCTTGCCCGTGCCGCGTTCGCCGATGAGGAGCACGGGCCGGTCGATTCGCGCGATCCGCGACAGGTCCTCCGTGAAGGCCAGAAACGCGTCCGACTGACCGATGGCTTCGTTGATGGCTGTCATGATGTGGTGTGAAGAGCCATAAAGTGGTCTCAAAAGTATGAAATCGGCTGGAAAGACCGCAATGGAGGGTTTGTCGAATGTGCAGAAGATTTTTGTAAGTCATTGTGCGGCAGTAAGTTACGAATTTCTTTCCGGACTGGCACGAAACGTGTCTTTCCTGTCAGCGTCCGGCTGCGATTCGTTTCACACTCACCAGAGCCACAAAGGAGCACGCCATGGGCGTCTTCACCCGTCTCAAGGACATCATCAACTCGAACCTCAACGCCATGCTCGATGCCGCCGAGGATCCGGAGAAGCTCATCCGGCTCATGGTGCAGGAGATGGAAGACACGCTCGTCGAGGTGAAGGCCAACTGCGCCGGAGCGATCGCCGCCCGGAAGAAGGCCGAGCGGGCCGCTGCCGCGGCCAAGGCGGCCGTCGCCGAATGGGAGGACCGGGCCCGGCTGGCCATCGACAAGGGCCGCGACGATCTGGCTCGCGAGGCGCTCCGCGAGAAGACGCGGTTCGCCCAGCAGGCCGAGGCGTTCGCGCAGGAGATCGAGGGCTGCTCTGAGATCGTCGGCCAGTACAAGACCGACATCGCCGCCGTCGAGGAGCGGCTCCTGGCCGCCCGGGAGAAGCACCGCCTGCTCGTGCAGCGACACATCCGCGCCCGCAACCACAAGCAGGCGCAGACGACGCTGCGGCGGGCCGCGAGCAGCGATGCGGTCACCCGGTTCGACCAGCTCGAAAACCGCATCGAGCGGATGGAGGCGGAGGCGAGCCTCGTCAACTACGCGGCCAAGGGGTCACTCGTCGAGCAGCTCGAAGTCCTGCGTGGCGGCGACCAGATCGAGAAGGAGCTCGAGGCACTCAAGCGCGAGCGGCGCCGCGACTGACGGTTTTCATGTCTCCTGTGTGGTGCGGCGGGACGTGCCGGGCATCCCCGCACGGGCCCGGCAATGCCCTGTCATATCCAACCTTGGAGCGAACGACCAATGCGCGATGAACCCTGGCTCGATGCCCTGCCGGCCCGACGCCGGCCCGGACTCCTCTTCGGTGTCTGCCGCTGGCTGGCCGACCGGCTCGGCATCGCGGCCTTCTGGGTGCGGCTGGCCGCGATCGTGACGGCCTGGTGCACCGGCTGGTGGCCCGTGATCGCCATCTACCTGACGGTCGCGATCGTCCTCGGACAGGCCAGGGCCCCGCGGCTGCGCGATGTCTCCGGCTGGCGACTGCCGGAGTTCGGGGCGGCTGACGTCGCCGACCTCCGCCGCCGCTGCGCACGGCTGGAACGCCGCTGCCGGGAAGCCGAGTCGCGGCTGCGACGCGAGCGGACCTGGGATGACCTGCTCCGCCGTCCTGTGTGAGAATGCCGTCCTCGGATCGCCTGCCCGCCTGGAGAGTCCGCGAAGTGCCCGCCGCCACCGTCACGCTTCCCGAGCAGATCGGCCGCTACCGCATCACCGGCGTGATCGGCCGCGGCGGCATGGGGACGGTCTACCGCGGCCACGACGACACACTCGACCGCGACGTGGCGGTGAAGGTGATCCACGACCGCTTCGCCCACTCCGAGAACGTGCTCCGCCGGTTCGGCGAGGAGGCCAAGAGCGTCGCCCGGCTCTCCTCCCCCCACATCGTGCACGTTCACGAGTTCGACCCGCTCGCCGTGCCACCGTTTCTCGCCATGGAACTCGTCCGCGGCCCGAGCCTCCAGCAGCTCATCCGCGGCCGGGGCCGGGCCTCGTTCGCGACCGTCCTCGACTGTGCCCGGCAGATGCTCGCCGGCCTGGCCACCGCCCACTCAGCCGGCATCGTCCACCGCGACATCAAGCCGGCCAACGTGCTCCGCGGGCCCGATGGCACCTACAAGCTCACCGATTTTGGGTTGGCCCGCAGCCTCGAGCGGGAGCAGTCGCTCACCGCCACCGGCTCGATCATCGGCACGCTCCACTACATGGCCCCCGAGGTCGCCGCCGGCGAGGAGGCAACCGCATCGAGCGACCTCTACAGCGTGGGCGTCACGCTCTACGAGATGCTCGCCGGCACGACGCCGTTTCCAGAGGAGAGCCCGCTGAAGCTCCTGCGGCGGATCGCGGCCGAGCGGCCGCTGCCGGTGACGGCCCACCGCGACGACATGCCGCCGCAGCTCGAAGCCTGGCTCGACAAGCTGCTCGCGCACGATCCGGCAAGCCGGTTTTCCTCGGCCGCCGCCGCCCTCGACGCCCTGCGGCAGGTCGAGATTCCCACAGTTGCCGACGACGACTACGCCACGCTGCACTTCGAGGCCGAGGCCTGCGACGCCAATGCCCCCACCGCGGCCACGCCCCGGCTCGATGGGCAGTCGCCCGAGCCGATCCACCGCGAGCAGGTCGATTCGATCATCCGCTCGGCGCTGCGGCTCGAAGCCCAGGGTCGAAGTCTGCTCGGCGACGACACCGTGCTCGAGATCGCCCGCGAGCTGCACGTCGATTCCAGGTTCGTCCGCCGGGCGCTCGCCGACCACCGGGCCGCGAATGCGCCGCCGCTCGCCCCCTGGCCGCCCGCGCCCCACGGCGGTCCCGCGTTGCTCGTGGATCCGACCGACCGAGAGGCCTGTGCCGACGCGATCGATCGGCTCTGGTGGGGGAACGTCGTTGGCATGTTGCCGGCCATCCCGACCTTCGGGCCGCCGGTGGCTACGCTGAACTTGCAGCCCGTGCTTTCAGCCACGGTGAACCCGTGCATCGATGTGTTCGGAATCATCGGCTGCGGGCTCGAGCGAAACGCGCTCCGCGGGATTCTCAGTCGCCATAGCCGCGTCCTCGCCACGGCGGCCGGGGTGATCGGCGTGCTCCTCTGCGTCGAGATCGCATCCCTCATATGCAATCTGCTCTCGCTCGGCATCCCTTCGATCGGCATCGTCGCCGGCGTGTTCGCGATCGCCGGCCTCGTGCTGTCGGTGGTGGCCTACTGGAAAACACTGTCGGGCACGGCCGATCTGCTCGACCGCGGCTGCAATCCCACCGCAGCCGCAGCGGTTCGGCGCACCCGCACCTGGGGCCTCGTCACATGGCCCATCATGGTGATTGTCGCGGCGATTGTCGGCGACGTGGTCGAGAAGTGCTGGACGCCGCGGAGTATTCCTGTGCAGCAAACGACGCAATCCGTTTCCGGGGGTACGATCACGATGACCTTGCCACAATCCTCGGCCAGCGACCGGGCGCTCGGGTCCATCGCGGGCAGCATCGCCCGTTATCCGATAAATCTTCTTTGGTTGTGGCTGTTCGTCCTGCGGCCGCTGGCGCTCGCCTCCAGAACGCTCCGCGGGCCGTTTGCGGCCGCTACGGCAGTGCCTTTCGTGGCTGTGCCTGCGTATGCGGCACGCGACCCGATCCCGGCCTCCCGGGTGGAGCCACGCCGCGTGGGTGAGAGCCTGGTCGCCAACGCGACCTGTTGGGTCGTGGGCCTGGGAATGACGATCGGCGGCTGGATGGGCTTTTTCGCGGCATGCGATAACTTGGGCCGCATCAACGGTTTGGAATTCGCGGCGGGGCTGGCGGCTAGCCTTTGCAGCTTGTTGATCGGCGGCGCCGCCCTCGGGCACCGGCGGCCCCAGCCGTGGAAGTACGGCCTGTTGAACGTCTGCTCCCCACTCGGGTCGGCACTCGCCCTGGTGTTGTGCCTGTTCCCGGGCAGGCCCGATCGATGACAACTCGTACGCCATGAATGGGTGCCCGACATGAATGCGACAGACGCGGGAGTTGGCGCCTTGCTCGGGTTCTACCTGCTGCTGCCGTTGTTGGTGACAGTCGCTTTGCTACTGTTCCTGCTCTTCATGTCGCTTCGCGGCAGGCACACTTCAGGTCCGCGGTTCCTGGGCGTCTGCTGGCGACTGGCGCAGAAACGGCGGGTGCCGGTGGGGCAGGTTCGCCTGCTGGCCGCCATCGCGATCATCTTCTCGGGCATCGTGCCCGGCCTGTTCATCTACGTCCTGCTCGGAATCTTCATGGAGCAGTGGGCGGGGCGGGATGAGACCGGGCCGGCCGTCGCGCCGCTCCCGCCGCCGCTGCCGCTCGGCGGGTTTGGGACGCCGGTCGCGCGGCAGCCGGCCGGAGGGTTTCGTGCGGGTAGCGGACCCGCGCGGATCGGCCGCTATCTGGTCACCGGAACGCTGGGGCGGGGAGGGATGGGTGTCGTGTACCGCGGCCGCGACGAGCAACTCGGCCGCGACGTCGCCATCAAGGTGATCCAGGACCGGTTTGGCGGCGTCGAGCACGTGGTCCGCCGGTTCGAGGCGGAGGCCCGGGCCGTCGCCCAGCTCTCGTCACCGCACATCGTCCACATCTACGAGTTCGAACCGACCGCCGTGCCGCCGTATCTCGTGATGGAACTCGTCAACGGTCCGAGCCTGCAGCAGGTGGTCAGACACCGCGGCAGGGCGGCGATCGGAACCGTCGCCGAGTGCGGCCGGCAGACGCTCCGCGGACTGGCCACGGCCCATGCCGCCGGGATCATCCACCGCGACGTGAAGCCGGGCAACATCCTGCGCGCAGCCGACGGCACCTACAAGCTCACCGACTTCGGCCTGGCGCGAAGCCTCGAGCAGGGCCAGTCGCTCACCGCCAGCGGGTCGGTGATCGGCACGCTCCACTACATGGCCCCGGAGGTGGCGGCCGGGGACGAGGCGACGGCGGCCAGCGACCTCTACAGTCTCGGGGCGACACTCTACGAGATGCTCGCGGGCCGGCCGCCGTTCGCGGAGGAGAGCCCGCTCAGGCTGTTGCGCAGGATCGTCACCGAGGCTCCGTCACCGGTGGCGGCACACCGCGATGACGTGCCGCCGCTCTTCGAGGCCTGGCTGAGGAAACTGCTCGCCCGCGATCCGGGCGACCGGTTTTCGTCGGCCGCCGCCGCCCTCGACGCCCTGGCCGCGATCGACGTCGGTCCGCCGGCTGCGGACGATTTTTCATCCGAGACGGCGGTCGCCGCGGTCGCGGAGGGGGACGAGGCCGGTGCGCTGGCAGCGGATCCGGGCCTATGGCCTGAGGCCGGCGAACCCGCGCGGGCGTTGCCGCATGTGATGTCACCCGGCCCGCGCCGGGTCGCCGCCGGCGACGTGCAGTCGATCATTCGCCGGGCGATGGAACTGGAGGCTGCAGGCCGTGACCTGCTCGGTCACGACACGGTCCTCGACATCGCCCGGGAGTTGAACGTCGATTCGATGTTCGTGCGCGAGGCGCTCCGCCGGCACCGCGAGTCGATGGAGATGCCGGCGCTCCCGGTGCTGACGGCGGGAACTGCCGCGCCGCGGCGAATGGGAAAAGGCTGCGCCCTCGTCGGGCTGGTCGTGATTGGGGCCATGGCGATGCTCTTCATCTTGCGGAATACTTTTTAGGCCTGCAGCAGTCTCAAAAGGCAAAGCAATCATCCAGGAAGAGACCGTGAGGCGAAATGCAGCACTCCGGGAATTCCCGAATCCGCGTGCCATTCAGCTGGAGCGTGACCCGATTCACTACCCGGTCCGGGTGCCGCCGCAAGGTTCGCCGGCTCACGCCCCGAGGCGTTGAGCTGCGGTCGCCGTTCAGGCGAACGGATTCTCCAGACGCACGCCAGGGAACCGGGCGAAATCGGTGTCGGCGGAAACGATCGCCAGGCCGTGCTCGAGGGCCAGCGTCGCGAGGTGGGCATCGGGCACGTGCTCGGCCCGCAGGCCGGTGGCACGGAGCAGGTCTCCGAGGATTGCCCGATGTCGCGGCGTCGGCGTGGGGATCCAGGCGCATTCACAGCCGAGCCACTCCTCGACCTGCTGCCAGGCAACGGCCGGACTGACGGGCCTGTCGAAGAGCCGCGGGTTGCTTGTCAGCCTGACGAAGGCGACTAGCGACGGCCAGGGGAGGCCCAGTGGCACCGCGTCGCTCAACCTCGCGTCGAGCCAAGACCGCGCCCGTTCGTGCTGCGGAAACGACGACGTGAAGGCGTAGACGAGGATGTTGGCATCGACGAGTCTCATCGATGCCCGTCCCCTTCGCCAGCCTCCAGCGCCGCCGTGACGTCGTCCACGTTCGGGAGCCGGCAGCGGCCGAGATCGACCGGGGTGGTGCGATAGGTCCGCGCCCGGGCCTGCGGTTCCTGCATCGCCGCAAAGCCGCGTCGCAGTGCATCGTTGACGAGGTTTTTGAGCGGGATGCCGAGGTCGCGGCGCAGCTGTTCCAGCCGGGCCGCCACGTCGTCATCGAGCGACAAAGTCGTTCTCATGCATCAAAGCATACAAAAAATGATGTTTTGATGTCTAAAGACGAGCAGCAAGCCAAATATGCCTGTCCTTTTTGGGTTCTTTTTTGGTTTCAAGCCTCCAAAGATGCCTGTCCTCTGCAGCCGCTCTGCAGCCGAAAGATGCCTGTCCTTTGAGGGCCCTTTTGCGGTTAAGACGGTGAAGATGCCTGTCCTTTTGCGTTAAGATGCCTGTCCGTTTGAGTGTCATTTTGAGAGCCCGAGGCGGAGGAAAACGAGCCATGTCGCCCACCAGGATGTCCCGTCGCGGATTCGTCGCAGCAGCAGCCGCCGTCAGCCCGCTGGCGGTGCTCGCCCGGGAGGCGGCCGCCGCCGACTTGAATCTCGGCATCCAGATGTATTCGCTCCGCGGCTACAAGGCCCCCGAGGCGCTCCGCCATGCCCGCGACATCGGCTTCAGCTTCGTCGAGTTCTACGGCGACATGTTTCCCGTCAAGTCAGATGCCGCCGCCATCGCGGCCATGAAGCGCCAGCTCGCCGACCTCGGCCTCACGATCAGCGCCCACGGCGTCAACCACTTCGGCGCCGACGCGGCCGCCAACCGGCGGGTCTTCGAGTTCGCCAAGGCCGCCGGCATCCCCACGATCACGGCCGACCCCGCCCCCGAGGCGTTCGCGAGCCTCGACGAGCTCGTCAAGGAGTTCGACATCCGGATCGCCATCCACAACCACGGCCCGAAGCACCGCTACAACAAGGTGGTGGACGTGCTGCGGGCCATCGAGGGCCGCGACGAGCGGATCGGGGCCTGCGCCGACCTCGGTCACTTCATCCGCTCCGCCGAGAAGCCCGTCGAGGTGATCCGCCTCCTCAAGGGGCGGCTCTACGGAGTTCACCTCAAGGACTTCAAGGACATGCAGGACGCCACCACGGGCGTGATCCTCGGCAAGGGGCACCTCGACGTCCCGGCCGTCGTCGCGGCCCTCGTCCAGACCGGCTTTCCCAAGACCGGGGCGCTGTCGGTCGAGTACGAGGAAAACCCGCAGAATCCGCTCGCCGACCTGCGCCAGTGCTACGCGGTTGTCCGCAACGCGCTGGATGCGCTCTGATCATCTCTCGGGAGGCATCCCGGCATGTCTCATCCCGCCAGTGCATGATCGCCGGTTGGAACGGCGGGCGGCTCGTGTGGGCGTGGGGCGGGGAGAGCGGTGGCGGAGCCGTGCGAAACAAGATGGTGGTGAATGAAGAACGATGACGGCCGGACGGTGCTGGTGACGGGCTCGAGCCGCGGGATCGGTCGGGCCGTGGCGCTCGAACTGGCGCGGGCAGGATGGAAGGTCGCGGTCCACGGCCGGTCAGCGGCCGGTGCCGCGGACGTCGCGGGGCAACTGGCGTCCACGGGCAACCATGCGGGGACGTTTCTCGCCGACCTCGCCGACCGCGACGGCGCCGCGCGACTGGCGGCCGAGGTGACCGGAGCGCTCGGCCGGCTCGATGCCGTGGCCTTGATCGCCGGGGCAGACGTGCTGACCGGCGACCCCGCGAAGTGGGGCTATGAGCGGAAACTCGACGAACTCCTGCTCGTGGACGTCCGCGGCACGATGCTCCTGACGCGGGCCCTCGGCCGGTGGATGGCCGACCGCGAGGGGGGCGCGATCGTGACGATCGGCTGGGATCAGGCGGCGACCGGCATGGAGGGGGACAGCGGCGAACTGTTCGCGGCGGCGAAAGGGGCCGTGATGGCTTTTTCGCGGAGCGCGGCGAAGTCGCTGGCACCGAAGGTGCGGGTGAACTGCGTGGCCCCCGGCTGGATCCGCACGGCGTGGGGGGCCGGCGCGAGCGAGGCTTGGCAGCGGCGGGCCGTGCGCGAGAGCATGCTCGGCCGCTGGGGGGAGCCGGAGGACATCGCGGCCGCGGTGGCCTGGCTCGTGTCGCCGCAGGCGGGGTTCGTGACCGGGCAGGTGATCAACGTCAACGGCGGCTGGCGGCCGTCGTAGCGCGAGCCTCCGGCGTGCCTCG
>BJHK01000035.1 GCA_014192425.1 Planctomycetia bacterium
TGGTCGCCGTGACGGCCCGTCTGCCTCACGGCCTGCAGGACGCGGGCCTGGCCGTGGCGATGGGCCGCCGGCACACGATCGAAGGCCGCGTCCGCGGGATCCTGGCGGACGACCGCGACCGCCGCCCCGTGCGAATGGTGCGGGCGGCCGTGATCGGCGGCGTGTTCGCGATGCTCGCGACGGTGGCCGCGATCGTCGGACCGGCGGCCGACGCCGAGGACAAGGCGGCGAATACCGGGGGAGAAACTCGCGGGTCGGCCGCCGCCGGCGCGCAAGAACCGGCCGACCCGCTGCTCAGCATCCGCAGCCTCACGCCGGGAGAAGCCGCACGGATCGTTCGTGACAAGGAGAAGGAGCCTAGCCTCCGGGAATGGTACGACTTCGCAAAGATGCGACGCTTCCTCTCGGAGATGGGATACACCGATCGCCAGATTAGCGCAACGATGCGGGAGATGAAAAAAAGTGTTGGGGAACGTTTTGTGACGGGTGAAAGCGTCAGCCCATCCCTTCAAATCGTGCTCAACCGATTTCGGGAATGCCTTTTCCTTCCCAGCCTCAGTACCCTAGACGCCGAAACCGCCAAGGCGTTGGCGAGCGGGGAAACGGAGGCAGGGAGGGGGACAGCTTTCATCCTCGACCTCCCGGGTTTAAGCACCCTCGACGCCGCCACAGCCGCTGCGCTGGTGGAAAGGAGGGTCGAAAACTTCATATTGAGCCTCTCCGGCCTCCGAACCCTCGATGCCAACACTGCCTCGGCGCTTGTGGGAAGGGCGGAAAATGACTGGGTGCTCAATCTCTCCGGCCTTCAAACCCTTGATGCCGACACCGCCTCGGCGCTCGCACAAGGGCGCGCGGAATGGCTTGTCCTTCGTGGTCTTGCCACGCTCTCCCCCGAGACCGCGAAGGCACTGACGAGCGGACGGGACCAGGCCCTCTTTCTCGCCGGGAGCGTTCTTAACAACACCACCGCCGAGGCGCTGGCGGACGTGGGCAAGCTGGGCTTTTACGGCCTGACCGCTCTCGACAAAGCCGCCGCCAAGGTGCTGGCAAACGGAAAGGTTGTTTCGATATTTTTGCCGGACCTGCGCGATCTTGATGCCGACACCGCCGCGGCGCTGGCGAGCGGGAATATGCGCGTCCTCGCTCTTCCCGGCTTGAGGACCCTCGACGCCGCGACCGCGAAGGCGTTGGCAAGTGGGAAGATAGAGAGCCTGGAACTCGCCGGGTTGAACTCCCTCGACGCCGCCACCGCCACGGCGTTGGCAAATGGGAGCCTGACCTACCTCACGCTCTCAGGGGTGAGCACGCTGGACGGCGAAACCGCCGCAGCGTTGGCAAACGCGAAGGCCAAGAATATCGACCTCTCCGGGTTGACCACCCTCGATGCGGCCGCCGCCACGGCGCTGGCGAGAGGGAATATGAATGACCTGGTGCTTCCCGGCTTGAGAACGCTCGACGCCGCCACCGCCAAGTTGCTGGCAAGCGGGAAGATCAACAGCCTTGAACTTGCCGGGTTGAGCACCCTTGACGCCGCCGCCGCCACGGCGCTGGTGAATGGGAGCATCAGCAACCTGATTCTCGCCGGCTTGACCACTCTGGACACTGAAACCGCCGCAGCGCTGGCGAATGGGAAAATCGAGAATATCAACCTCTCCGGACTCAGCGCCCTCGACGCGACCGCCATCGAGGAACTGGCGAAATGCACAGGACGAGTCCACACGTCCAGCCCGGAGAGCAACTCCGCGATCAAAGCCGCCCGGTGGCGGCTTGCCGCCCGGAAAACCCCCGCCAAGTTGCCTTCCGACACAAACACCATCGAGAGCCTCACGCCTGAGCAGGCGCGAGTGTTGGTGCAGAATGCGTTGCTGGAAGAACTCGTTCGCCGAAATCCCGATGAACGAGAAAGGGCCCGTATTTTCAACCACAAGGAGACGATGGATCTTTACGAGTCATGGTCAATCCTGCGGCTCAACGGCCTGACCACTCTCGACGCTGAAACCGCCAAGGTTCTCGCCGCCTTCAAGGGGATTCTGGACCTCGATGGCCTGCCCGCTATCGATCCCGAAGCCGCTCGGCTCCTCGCCGGAGGTAATTGCAAATGGCTACGCCTTCATGGGCTCAAGACGCTGAGTCCCGAGACGGCTCGGGAACTCGTGAAATCACGACTTGAGAACAATGCGATTTCCTTGCCCCAACTCGACACTCTCGATGTTGCAACTGCAAAGGTTATCGCGACGTACGAGGGTCAAGAACTGATCCTGAGGGGCTTGGTCGCTATTGATGTCGATGTAGCGAAGGCACTGGCGGAGTACCGGGGCCGCCTGCACCTCGGTCTTACGACGCTCGACGCCGAGACCGTTGAGGGGCTCGCGCGGGCGGGGTACAGGGAAAAATTGTCGCTCGATGGCCTGGCCACGCTCGACGCCGATACGGCCAAGGCACTGGCACAGTACAAGGGCTCTCTGGTACTCCGCGGCCTGACCACTCTGGATGCCCCCGAATCCGTGGCCATCGCCAAGGCCCTGGCCACGCGAAAGGGCCCGCTGGCGCTCCCCAACCTCAAAAAGATCTCCCCCAAGACCCTCTCGGCGCTCATCGAGAAGGAAGACATCGACATCCCCCTGATCGAGACGCTGGAACTGATCCCCGAGCCCGACGGCAGCCCGACCGAGGATTTCGTGATCCCCGAGCGGTTCCAGAAGCGGTAGGCTTTGGTTCCCGCCTTGGGCTCCCGGACCTTTCTTCAATCTCTTGCCAGCCAACACCCGGCGGTGTAGTGTTCATCACTACCGAATAGCAGGGGTCGTGTGGTCATGAAAACAATTTCGGCGGCCGACGCGAACCGACATTTTTCCCGCGTTCTCCGCGAGGTTTCCCAGGGAGAGCACGTCACCGTGGTCTCGCGCGGCAGGCCCGTTGCGATCATCGCACCCGTTCGGGGCAGCGGACGAGAGCGGCAGTCGGCGAAACGAACGCTGCTCAAGCGTTTGCGAAGACAACCCGTGGTTGGCGTTCGCCGCTGGACCCGCGACGAGCTCTACGAGAACTGATCATGCGGGTCGCCCTCGACACCAACGTGCTCGCCTATGCCGAGGGTGTCGGGGATGCGAAACGGTGTGGCGTTGCCGTCGGCCTCGTTGAACGCCTGCCGGAGTCCGCGGTTCTGCTGCCGGCACAGGTGCTCGGCGAGCTGATGCTGGTCCTGACGCGAAAAGCGGGGCGGACACGCGAGGTTGCCCGCGACGCCGTGCTCGGCTGGGCCGACTCGTTCGACGTCATCGACTCGACATGGGCTTCGTTCCAGTCGGCGTTCGATCTCTCCGTGACCCACGAGTTTCGAATGTGGGACGCGCTCGTGATGGCGGTCGCCGCTGAAAATCGCTGCCGCATCGTGCTCAGCGAAGACCTGCAGCATGGTTTCACATGGCGCGGCGTGACGATCGTCAATCCGTTCCTACCGGATGAGTCGCCCCTGCTCGCGGCCATTCTCTCGCAGGATGCCTGATGCTCGAGCCCGGCCCGTGCTCGCTCAGCCGCGTAACCGATCGTAGAAGGCGAGGGGCGACAGGATCTCGATTCCCCGAAATCCGCCCAGAGCCGGAAGTTGCTGGTCTCCGGTGACGAGGCACGACACCGCACCGGCGGTTGCCGTGTCGAGCACCAGCCTCACGACACGGCCTTGAAGACATCTTCGTCGGTGACGAAACCCTGTGCCTCGGCGAGCGGCACCGTCATCTTCCGGATCGCGGCCATCTGCTCGCTGGCGATGAACCGGCGCAGGGACTCGCGAACCAGTTCGCTCGACGAGCGGTGCGTGCGGCGACTCAGGGCGTCGAGCTGCCGCTTCAAGTCGGGCGAAACCCTGACGGTGAGTGTCGGATCCATGTACGACATTGAGTTCCATGCAGGCCGCGGAGTGAAGGTGATGCAAGACGGCGCCCCGCCGGCTGCGGCTAAACAGTTAACCACTGGGCCTTGACAGCGACGGGATGGCGGTTAATATTTTCACCGTCCAAGATTGATCTCGCGGAACCCCCGCCCATGCCCCGCCCGGCCGAACCCAGCCTCAGTCGCCGCGAACGGCAGATTCTCGACGCCGTCTACGCCCTCGGGCGGGCCTCGGCGGTGCAGGTCATGGCGCAGCTTCACGATTCTCCGAGCAAGGCCGCCGTCCGCACGTTTCTCCGCATCCTCGAGGAGAAGGGGCACCTCGTGCACGAGGAAGAGGGGCGGACGTACGTCTACCGGGCCAGCCGTCCGCGGGAACGGGCCGGCTCGGGGGCGCTGCGGCGCGTGCTCGACGTGTTCTTCGGTGGCTCGCTCGAACAGGCGGTGGCCGCGCATCTCGGCGAATCGGGGAACGATCTCGACGAGGCGGAACTCAAGCGTGTGGCGGGTCTCATCCAACAGGCCCGCAGGGCCAAAAAGGAGCGACGGTCATGAACGAGCTTCTCGTCAGTGTGGCCGAAACCGGGCCCAGCCTGGCGATCCGGGCGACCGCGCTCTTCGCCGTGGCTTCCGGCGTGGCGCTGGCCCTTGGAAAAGCGTCGGCCGCACAGCGGCATCTCGTCTGGGCGGCGGCCCTGGCGGCGTCGCTGGTGCTGCCCGTGATGCACGTCTGCGCGCCCGAATGGGGAGTGTTGCCGGCGTTCACGGCGAAACAAACCAGTTCGCCCGCAATGCGCGAGGCCCCGATGGCAGGCGAAAGCCCCTCTGCTTCCATGGCCGTGGCGTCATTCCACGAATCTCCCCGGGGGGCGGAGCGGGCGGTCTCGGCTGCGGTCTCGCCGCCGGCGTCGCCGCCGGCGTCGCCGGCACCGCCGAAGGCCGCGGCGCTTTCGGTCTCCGTGTCGCCCGGCCAGGTGCTTGCCGTCCTGTGGCTGGCGCGCGTGCTTCTCGGCGTCGTGCGGTTAGTCCTGGCCGTCGGCCGCATCCGGCAGTTCGCACACCGGGCCGATCCCGCCACCGGCAAGACGGCGTCAATGCTCACCGAGTTGGCCCGTGAGTCCGGGATTCGGCGGCCCGTGCAGTGCCTCGTGTCGCGCCAGTCCATCGTGCCCATGACCTGGGGCTGGCTGCGGCCGGTCGTGCTCCTGCCGGCCGACGCGGCGTCGTGGTCGGCCGAGCGGCTGCGCGTGGTGCTGTTGCACGAACTGGCGCACGTCAGACGCGGGGATGCGGCGACGCAGTTCATGGCCGAACTGGCCCGCAGCGTCTACTGGTTTCACCCGCTCGCGTGGTGGGGTGTGCACTGCCTGCGGTTCGAGCAGGAGGCCGCCTGCGACGATCGCGTGCTGGCTGCCGGCGCGGCCGCCGAAGACTACGCCGAGGAACTGGTCGCCGTGACGGCCCGTCTGCCTCACGGCCTGCAGGACGCGGGCCTGGCCGTGGCGATGGGCCGCCGGCACACGATCGAAGGCCGCGTCCGCGGGATCCTGGCGGACGACCGCGACCGCCGCCCGGTGCGAATGCTACGGGCGGCCCTGATCGGCGGCGTGTTCGCGATGCTCGCGACGGTGGCCGCGATCGTCGGACCGGCGGCCGACGCCGAAGACGCTCCCGCGGGTTCCGGCACCCGGCCGCACGCGGCGGATGCCGCCGCCTCGACCGGTCCGCAAGACCCGCTGCTCGGCATTCGCCGCATCACTCCCGAGGAAGCCGCACGGATCATCCGCGAGAAGCGAGAGCAAGTGCCGTACTCGGCGTTGTGGGATGGTCGCCAACGGGGCCCTGATCTCAAAGCGGCCGCCAAGGCACGCGGATTCCTGGAGGGCATGGGCTTCACAGAGGCTCAGGTCGAGCGTCTGCGGCAGGAAATCGACGCGCTGGGCCCGCGGGCGGAGCAGGTCTTTCCCGTGTGGTCGGGAGTTTCCCCCGATTTGGTCGTCGTGCTCAATCGTTGCAGCACGTTCCTCTTTCTTCCGGCGCTCGAAAGCCTCGACGAGGCCACTGCGGCCGCGCTTGTCGGCGAAGAAGAGTTTGGAAGGAGCCGTCTCGACAGCGTGCACGATCTGTATCTGCCGGGACTGGTATCTCTCGACGCACCAACCGCCAGGGCGCTGGCGCGAGGAACCCTGGAACGGGTCGATTTGAGCGGGCTGAGGAGCATCGATGCCGAAACCGCCAAGGCACTGACGAGTGGAAATCTCGAGCGCCTCGACCTGTCCGGCCTCCGGTCTCTGGATGCCGAAACGGCTCGCGAGTTGGCCAAAGGCACAATCCAAAGGGACGGCGGAGGCAGCAGGGACCTTGCAGGTCTGAAGAGTCTCGATCTCTCCGGTCTTGAGTCGCTCGACGCCGCCACCGCCCGGGCGCTGGCCGACGGAGACGTGGAAACGCTTGTCCTTTCCGGCCTTCGCTCCCTCGACACCGAGGCGGCCAAGGCGCTGGGAGCCAAGGGCAACTGGCAGCAGTTAGACCTCCGCGGTGTCCGCTCGCTCGATGTCGACACGGCGAAGGCCCTGTCGCGAGCGGCCAGTAGAGTCCTCAACGGTGAACTCAATCTCTCCGGCCTCCAGACCCTCGACGCCGGGACCGCCGCGGCGCTGGTGACAGGGGATCAATGTTTCAGGCTTGACCTGTCGGGGCTCCGCTCGCTCGACGCCGAGACGGCACGGGCGTTGATGGCTGGTAGTGTGGACAGACTTGACTTGTCCGGCCTGCGATCCATCGACATCGATACCGCCAAGGCCCTGGCTAACAGGAAACAATTTCGCAGCCTCACCCTCGCCGGCCTGACCGCCCTTGATGCCGATACGGCAGGCGGGTTGATGAGCGGTGAGGGTGCCGGTGGGACCCTTCGCCTTCCTGGCCTCCTCGCCCTTGACGCCAAAACCGCCGCAGCGCTGGCGCGAGGAGGAGCTTTTTATCTTGGCCTCTCCGGCCTCCAGTCCCTCGACGCCGAAACGGCCGAGGCGCTGACGAATGGAAAGGCGTCGGATCCGGCACGTCGTCGCGATTTCGATCTCTCCGGCATCCGCTCGCTCCAGCCCGCGGCGGCCGAGGCCTTGGTCAAAGGTCTCGACTGCAGAACATGTCACGCCACGGCGACGCTCCCGGAGTTGCTGCGGTCGAATTGCACGAGTTACTTCGGTCCCCAGCCGACGCGACAACGTCTTTTCGTCCAGGGGAGAATCCAGATCACACCCGCGGGCATCGCCGACGACATGCCAGAGGACACCGACACGATCGAGAGCCTCACGGTGCAGCAGGCGCAGAAGTGGGCCCGCGATGTTTCTCGGCTCCTTCTCGTGGCCGCATCCAAGTCCGAATCGTTCACGGGCTCGCTCCCGGGCGTCACCTCCTTCGACTTTCCCGACTCCGTGGCCATCGCCAAGGCGCTGGCCACGCGAAAGGGCCCGCTCTCGCTGCCCAATCTCAAGAAAATCTCCCCCAAGACGCTCTCGGCCCTGATCGAGAAAGACGACATCGACATCCCCCTGATCGAGACGCTGGAACTGATTCCCGAGCCCGACGGCAGCCCGACCGAGGATTTCGTGATTCCCGAGCGGTTCCAGAAGCGGTAAACTTCCACTTCCCGCCTCGGTCTCCCCACCCGCCCGGAGGGCCTCTCATGAGCCGCTCCCGCCGCGTTGCAGTGCTCGCGGTTCTCCTGCTCGGAACGCCCCTGTCCGCCACGGTCGCCGCCGACGGCCCGCAGCTGCCGGAAGCCATGAACGCCGACAAGAAGCCGCCGGCCGGTGAGAAGATGGCCGGCGAGAAGATGGCCGGCGAGAAGATGACCGGCGAGAAGATGACCGATGAAAAAATGACCGGCGAGAAGATGAAGGGGGGTGAGCCGGCGGCCGCGGTGCCGTCGCCCCCGGTCACTGGCGGCGCGAAGCCGCTCGCGGCGGCCGATGAGGCCCGCATCGACGCCCTGGCCGCGCGGATCGATACCCTGCTCGCGGAGGCGTGGGCCGCTCAGGGGATCGAGCCCGCAGCGGCCGCGTCCGACGCCCGCTTTCTCAGGCGGGTGTCGCTCGACCTCGTCGGGCGGATTCCGCGGGCCGCGGAGGCCCGCGCGTTTCTTGCCGACACGGCGCCCGATCGCCGGCGGCAACTCGTCGAGCGGCTCCTCGCCTCCCGCGAGCATGCGGAATACATGGCGGCGGTCTGGCACGCCGCCCTGCTGCCGGACGTTGCCGGTTCGACGCCGCTCGAGCGCTGGCTCGCCGGCAAGTTCGCGGCCGGCGCGGGCTACGACCGCATCGCACGCGACATCGTCCTCTCCGCGGCCACGAAAAGCGGGGGCGAGGCCGCCCTCCAGCAGGCGCTCGATCGCAAGCCGACCGAACTGGCGGCCGCGGTGTCGCGGACGTTCCTCGGCACGCAGATCCAGTGCGCCGAGTGTCACAAGCATCCCACCGACGTCTGGACGCAGGACGATTTCTGGGGCTTCGCCGCGTTCTTTGGCGACGTCAAGCATCCGAAGACCGGCGCCGCGGTCTCCCCGCGGGTGCTGGCCGCCCCCGGCGACGCGCCCGCAGCGGAAGGGGCCGCGGCCGGAGCGGGATCCACGAACGGCCGCCAGGAACTCGCTGCCTGGCTCGTGTCGCCGGCCAATCGCTGGTTCAGTCGGGCGGCGGTGAACCGGCTGTGGGGCATGCTCTTCGGGGCCGGGATCGTCAATCCCGTGGACGATCTCGGCGACCACAACCCGCCGGCCCACGCGGGCGTGCTCGACGAACTGGCCGACTTCTTCGCGGCGGGCGGCTGGAACCACCGCGACGTCCTCCGCGCGATCACGCGGACGCGGGCCTACGGCCTGGCCGGCGGTGAGGGGCGGCTGTTCGCGGCGATGCCGCTCGAGCCGCTCAACGCCGTGCAGCTCTACAACTCGCTCGCCACGACCTTCCGGGCCCGGCGGCTGGGCCCCGAGATGCGACAGTTCAACAACGTGGGCAGCCTCACCGCCGAGCAGTTCGTGGCGAAGTTCCGCACGGCACCGGGGCAGGAGCGGGAATACACCGCCGGCATCCCGCAGGCGATCACGATGATGAACGGCCAGCTCTTCGACCCGATGCGGGCGGTCTATGACGAGGCGATGCTCGCGGCGCGAAGCGACGCCGAGCGGGTCGAGGCGCTGTTCTTGGCCACGCTGTCGCGACCGCCGGCCGCCGCCGAGCTGGACCACTGCCTGGAGGTGCTCGGCCGCGAGACCGACGCGGCCGGCCGCCGCCTCGCCTTCGTCGACATCCACTGGGCGCTCGTCAACTCCGCCGAGTTCGCCTTCAGCCCCTGACCCGCCCCGCCCCGGTCCTCCCGGAGTCATGCCATGCCGTCGTCGTCGCGATTCTCCCGCCGTCAGGCCCTCCGCACGCTCGCCCTGTCGGCGGCCGGCTGCTCGGTGAGCCGGTTCCTGCCCGCCTTCGCCGCCGATCTCGCCGCCGACCCCACCCGGCGGCGGCACTGCATCCTGCTCTGGATGACCGGCGGCCCGAGCCAGATCGACACCTTCGACATGAAGCCCGGCCATGCCAACGGCGGCCCCTTCAAGGAGATCGCCACGGCCGTGCCGGGGATGCGGTTCAGCGAGCACCTGCCGCAACTGGCGAAGCACGCCGACTCGCTCGCCATCCTCCGCGGCTTGAGCACGAAGGAGGGGGACCACGGGCGGGCCACGGAACTCATGCACACCGGCCAGTTGCCGATGGGGCCGATCCGCTATCCCACGGTGGGCTCCGCGCTCTCCAAGGCCTTGGCCCGCGGCGAGAGCGACCTGCCGAGCTTCGTGAGCGTGAACCCGTTCGTGCCCTACAACGTCGGCTCGCCCGGGTTCCTCGGGGCGGCCCACGCGCCGCTCACGGTGGGTTCGCAGGCGTACTCCAGCCAGCAACAGCAGCAGCCGGCCGACGGCTATGCCGCGCTGACGGTGGACGACGCCCAGCCCCGGCCCACGTACCTCGCCCGCCAGCAGACGCGGCTGGAACTCTGGCGCGGCCTCGAGGACCGCTTTCTCGCGGAGCATCCGCACGCGGCGGCGGCCGCCGCCCACCGCACCGTCTACGAGCGGGCGATCCGCTTCATGACCGGCTCCGAGCGGGCCCTCGAGGCCTTCGACCTCTCGCAGGAGCCCGACGCTTTGCGGCAGGCCTACGGCCGGGGCTCCTTCGGCCAGGGCTGCCTGCTCGCCCGGCGGCTCGTGGAGCGGGGCGTGGCCTTCGTCGAGGTGGCCATGACCGGCGGCGACAACAACAACAACAACTTTCTCACCTGGGACACGCACCAGGACAACTTCAACCAGGTGCAGAACCTCTCGGCCAAGCTCGACGCCGGCTTCGCGACGCTGCTGGCCGATCTCAAACAGCGCGGCCTGCTCGAATCGACGACGATCCTCTGGATGGGCGAGTTCGGCCGGACGCCTGTGATCACCGCCGGCTCGAACGGCCGCGAGCACTTCACCGACGCCTGGTCGGCCGTCCTGGCCGGTGGCGGCATCCAGGGGGGTGCGGTACACGGCCGCACGAGCCGCGACGGCCGCACGGTGGAGGATGGCCGGATCGAGGTAGGCGACCTCTTGGCCACGCTCGCCGCGGCGGTGGGGGTGAAGCCCGACACGGAAAACCTCTCGGAGATGGGCCGGCCGATCAAGATCGCCGAGGGCCAGCCGGTGGCCGCCGTGCTGGCGTGATGGGGCGGCCCGGCGACCCGCGCCGGGCCATCCAGGAGCGGCTCAACCGGCCGTCCGCCGACGCCACGACCGCGAAAGTGCGGATGCTCACCGGCCAGCACGGGTTTCTCATGGCGACGGCCCCCTTGCATCACGGAGTATTTCGTACTACTATACTCTCCGTACGAAGGTATTCCGCGCCATGCGTTCGCCTCTTCGCCCCCGGAGTTCTCCATGTCTGCCCCGTTTCAGCCGACCGATGCCGAACTCGCGGTGCTTCGCGTGCTCTGGGACCGCGAGCCTTGCACGGTCCGCGAAATCCACGACGCCTTCGCGGCCGACGGCCGGCAGGTGGCCTACACGACTGTCTTGAAGACGCTTCAGATCATGACCGACAAAAAGCTCGTCCGCCGCGACGACCGTGCCCGGGCCCATCTCTATCGGGCGTCCACGCCGCGGCCGAAGGCCCAGAAGGCGCTCGTGGACGACCTTGTCGAGCGGGCCTTTGGTGGCGCGGCCGCGGAGCTCGTCCTCCATGCGCTCGCCGGCCGCAAGGCCACGCCCACGGAGCTGGGCGAGATTCGCCGGCTGCTCGACCGCATGGAATCGCAATCCCCCTGACCAGGTCGCATCCGGTTTCCCCCGTTCTCACCCCGCCTGCCGCCCGCCTCCCACCAACCAAGAAGGGCCTCTCCATCATGCCCCCGCTCGCCGCATGGCTCACCGATCGGCTCCCCGATCTCCTCGTCTCGCCGCTGGCCGCCCGGCTCGGCTGGACCTGCCTGCACTCGCTCTGGCAGGGCCTCGCGATCGCGGCCGTGCTCGCCATCGCCCTGCGACTCGTCCCGCGCCGCTCGTCGGCCGCGACGAACGCCCGCTATCTGCTCGCCACCGCGGCCCTCGTCGCGCTGCCGGTTGCCGCCGTCGCCACGTTCGCTTTCGTCGAGCCGGGCGTGAATCCTGCCGCCGCAGAGGCAACAAGCGACGCCGCCTCTGCGACTGCCTCGCGATCCGCCGGTGATGGTGCCGCAGACCCCGCATCCGCCGCACACGCCCCGACGATCGTCCTGCCGCCGCACCTCGCGACTGCAGCCGCGCCGCCAGCGGCACGCGCGTCCTTTGCCACCGTGTCCGCCGCCGCCGCCGCCTCCGCCGCGCTCGACCATCTCCGCCCCTGGCTGCCGGCGATCGCCGGCGTCTGGCTCGCCGGCGCCCTCCTCGCGGCCGGCCGCATGACGATCGGCTACTGGCTCAACCGCCGGATGGTGGCCCGCGGGGAGCCGCTCGCCGACGGGCGGTTTCAAGCGAGCGTGGAACGCTGGCGGCGGGCGCTTGGCATCGACGCGGCCGTCCGCGTTCTCGCCTCCGCGGCGGTCGAGGCGCCCGTCGTCGTCGGCTGGGTCAAGCCCGTGATCCTCTGGCCCGCCGCTGCCTTACTCGGCCTTCCCGCCCACGAGCTCGACGCGCTGGTCGTCCACGAACTGGCCCACGTCCGCCGTCAGGACGCCCTCATGAACCTCCTCCAGGCCTGCATCGACGTCCTCTTCTTCCACCATCCCGCCGCCTGGTGGATCTCTGGCCAAATCCGCGCCGAGCGCGAGCACTGCGCCGACGATCTGGCCGTCCGCGTCCTCGAAGCCGGCCACGCCGGCTCCCGGCTCTCCTACGCCAAGGCACTCCTTGCGCTCGAGGAACGCCGCCAGGCCCACGCGCTGGCGCTCGCCGCCAACGGCGGCAGCCTGCTCGACCGCATCCGCCGGCTGGCGGGCGTCGAGGAGCAGCCCGCCTCGCCCGTCCGCCCGCTGGCTGCGGCAGCCATGGCGAGCCTGCTTGTGGCCGTGCTCGTCACGGCAGCCGCACCGATTCGCGAAGCCCGGGCCGACGAGTTGCCGAAGGACACGAACAAGATCGAGAGCCTCACGGTCGAGCAGGCGAAGAAGCTCGTGGAGGAGTTTCCGGGGGTGACGGTGGAGGTCACGTCGAAGGGTTTTGGACCCTACAAGGTCGGAAATTGCCTGCCGTTGAACGGCATCACAAAGCTCACGCCAGATGTGGCGCAGGCGTTGGCCGGGTACAGCAAAGGCCCCCTGATCCTCAACGGCCTGACCACGCTCTCCGACGAGGCCGCCACGGCGCTGGCGCAGCACAAGGGCCACCTGTTTCTCGACGGCCTGACCACCCTCTCCACCGAGGCGGCCAAGGCGCTGGCGCAGCACCAGGGCGACTGGCTGTCCCTCGACGGCCTGACCACGCTCTCCGACGAGGCGGCCACGGCGCTGGCGCAGCACGTGCGATGGCTGTACCTCAACGGCCTGACCACGCTCTCCGACGAAGCGGCCACGGCGCTGGCGCAGCACAAGGGCTATCTGTTCCTCAACGGCCTGACCACGCTCTCCGACGAGGCGGCCAAGGCGCTGGCGCAGCACGAGGGCTTTCTGTACCTCAACGGCCTGACCACGCTCTCCGTCGAGGCGGCCACGGCGCTGGCGCAGCACAAGGGCTACCAGCTGGCCCTCAACGGCCTGACCACGCTCTCGGACGAGGCGGCCAAGCTTCTGGCGCAGCACAAGGGCAGCTCTCTGTCCCTCAACGGCCTGACCACGCTCTCCGCCGAGGCGGCCAAGGCGCTGGCGCAGGGCAAGGGCTATCTGACCCTCAACGGCCTAAACACGCTTTCCGCCGAGGCGGCCAAGGCGCTGGCGGAGTACAAGGGCGACTGGCTGGAACTCAACGGCCTGACCACGCTCTCCGCCGAGGCGGCCACGGCGCTGGCACAGCACAAGGGCGAGCTGTCCCTCGCGTCGATTTCTTTCTCCCTCACGCCAGACTCAGTGTTGGTCTGGGCGACGTTGTTGCGGGGCCAACTTTCTGCTGTCACCGCCCTCGATTCCCCCGACGCCGTCGCCATCGCCAAGGCTCTCGCCACGCGCAAGGGCCCGCTCTCGCTCCCGAACCTCAAAAAAATCTCCCCCAAGACCCTCTCCGCCCTGATCGAGAAGGAAGACATCGAGATCCCGCTGATCGAGACGCTGGAACTGATCCCCGAGCCCGACGGCAGTGTCACCGATGACTTCGTGATCCCCGAGGGTTTCCAAGAGCGGCAGAAACGGTAACGCCAGCAGGCAATCCCTCCGGGTCAAACCGGATTCCCGTGGACCCATAAGCACGCACAACCCACACAAAGGCCTCTCCATCATGCCCCCGCTCACCTCGTGGCTCCCTGATCGGCTCCCCGACCTGCTCGCCTCGCCGCTGGCCGCCCGGCTCGGCTGGACCTGCCTGCACTCGCTCTGGCAAGCCCTCGCGATCGCGGCCTTGCTCGCCATCGCCCTGCGACTCGTCCCGCGCCGCTCGTCGGCCGCGACGAACGCCCGCTATCTGCTCGCCACCGCGGCCCTCGTCGCGCTGCCGGTTGCCGCCGTGGCCACGTTCGCGATCGTCGAGCCGGGCGTGAATCCTGCCGCCGTAGAGGCCGCGAGCGATGCCGCCTCTGCGACTGCCTCCCGATCCGCCCTGGATGGTGCCGCACGCCCCGCATCCGCCGCACACGCTCCGACAATCGTCCTGCCGCCGCACCTCGCGACTGCAGCCGCGCGGCCCGCGGCACGCGAGTCGTTTGCCACCGTGACCACCGCCGCCACCGCCGCGCTCGACCATCTCCGCCCCTGGCTGCCGGCGATCGCCGGCGTCTGGCTCGCCGGCGCCCTTCTCGCCGCCGGCCGCATGACGATCGGCTACTGGCTCACCCGCCGGATGGTGGCCCGCGGGGAGCCGCTCGCCGACGGGCGGTTTCAAGCGAGCGTGGAACGCTGGCGGCGGTCGATTGGCATCGACGCGGCCGTCCGCGTCCTCGCCTCCGCGGCGGTCGAGGCGCCCATCGTCGTCGGCTGGCTCAAGCCCGTGATCCTCTGGCCCGCCGCTGCCTTACTCGGCCTTCCCGCCCACGAGCTCGACGCGCTGGTCGTCCACGAACTGGCCCACGTCCGCCGTCAGGACGCCCTCATGAACCTCCTCCAGGCCTGCATCGACGTCCTCTTCTTCCACCATCCCGCCGCCTGGTGGATCTCTGGCCAGGTCCGCGCCGAGCGGGAGCACTGTGCCGACGATCTGGCCGTCCGCGTCCTCGAAGCCGGCCATGCCGGTTCCCGGCTCTCCTACGCCAAGGCGCTCGTCGCGCTCGAGGAACGCCGCCAGGCCCACGCCCTGGCACTGGCCGCCAACGGCGGCAGCCTGCTCGACCGCATCCGCCGGCTGGCCGGCGTCGAGGAGCAGCCCGCCTCCCTCGTCCGCCCGCTGGCCGCGGCGGCGATGGCGAGCCTGCTTGTGGCCGTGCTCGTCACGGCAGCCGCGCCGATTCGCGAAGCCCGCGCCGACGAGTTGCCAAAGGACACGAACACGATCGAGAGCCTCACGGTCGAGCAGGCGAAGAAGCTCGTGGAGGAGTTTCCGGGGGTGACGGTGGAGTTCCCGACGAAGGGTTTTGGACCCTACAAGGTCGGAAATTGCCTGCCGTTGAACAGCCTGAAAAATCTTGCACCGGATGTGGCGCAGGCGTTGGCCGGGTACAGCAAAGGCCCCCTGATCCTCAACGGCCTGACCGCGATCGACACCGAGACCGCGAAGGCGCTGGCGGAGTTCAAAGGCCAGATGCTGGACCTCTCCGGTCTGACCGCGCTCGACGCCGATACCGCCAAAGCGCTCGCTGGCTTCAAGGGTTTTGTTCTTCAGCTTGACGGTCTAGCCTCGCTTTCAGGCGATGTGGCGGCGGCGATTGTAGGGTCCCAACGGCCTAAGCGACTCTCATTCAACGGGCTGAAAAGTCTGGACGTGAAAACCGCGAAAACGCTCGCAGAGTCCACAGGGGACCTATCCCTCAACGGCCTGACAACTCTCGACGCCGATACGGCCAAAGCGCTCGCAGGGTTTAAAGGGCAGGTGCTGTACCTCTCCGGTCTGACCGCGTTTGACGCCGACACCGCCAAAGCGCTCACGGGTTTCAAGGGCGTTCTGTGCATCTCCGGCCTGACCGCCCGCAACGCGGAGACGACCAAGGCACTTGCAGGATTCAAGGGGCAATCGCTCACTCTCGTGAACCTGACCACGCTCGACGCCGCCGCGGCGGAAGTGATCGCTCAAACCGCGTGTTTCATTCTTCGAATGAACGATCTAGGCTCTGTCGATGTCGATACAGCCAAGGCACTCGCCAAGTTCAAGGGCCAACTCCATCTTGACGGCCTGACCGCGATCGACGCAACAAAAGCCAAGGCACTGGCAAATCGCGAGGGCGGGATCCTCTCACTCGCGGGATTGACCACCCTCGACGTCGAATCTGCCGAGGCGCTCGCAGCATCAAAGTCTTGGGACGGTCGATTGCCTGACCTGACCAAGATTGACGATGCCAGTGCTAACGCAATCGCTCAATCAAAGGCGTGGATGGGTCATATTTCGGACCTGACAATGCTCACCCCCGCCACCATGCGGGTGCTCGCGGCGTACAAGGGGGACCAACTGCCCCTTTTTAGCCTGAACACGCTGGATGCTGATTCCGCGAAGAGACTCGCCGACTTCAAAGGCTCCCAATTGAACCTCGGCGTGCCCGCACTCGATGCTGCTACCGCTTCAGCGCTTGCAGGGTACAAGGGTCGAATTCTCTCTCTCGACCGACTGACCACGCTTGACGCCCAGGCCGCCAAGGCGATCGCGGATTTTTCAGGCCAGGTTCTTTTCTTCAACGGCCTGGCCACGCTCGACGCTGACACGACCAAGCATCTTGCAGAGTCGCGGGCGGAAAACCTGTTCCTTGGCGGCGTCACAGTTTTGAACTCCCCCGACTCCGTCGCCATCGCCAAGGCCCTCGCCACGCGCAAGGGCCCGCTCTCGCTCCCCAACCTCAAAAAACTCTCTCCAAAAACCCTCTCGGCCCTGCTCGAGAAGGACGACATCGAGATCCCGCTCATCGAGACGCTCGAACTCATCCCCGAGCCCGACGGCAGCCCGACCGAGGACTTCGTGATCCCCGAGGGTTTCCAGCAGCAGCAGAAAGCAGCAGCAGCAGAACCAGCAGCGGCAGAACCAGCAGCGGCAGAACCAGCAGCGGCAGAACCAGCAGCGGCAGAAACGGTAACGCCAGTCGGCAATCCCTCCGGCGCAATCCGGATGATTCCCGTTGATCCATAAGCACGCACAACCCACACAAAGGCCTCTCTATCATGCCCCCATTCACCTCGTGGCTCACCGATCGGCTCACCGACCTCCTCGCCTCGCCGCTGGCCGCCCGGCTCGGCTGGACCTGCCTGCACTCGCTCTGGCAGGGCCTCGCGATCGCGTCCTTGCTCGCCATCGCCCTGCGACTCGTCCCGCGCCGCTCGTCGGCCGCGACGAACGCCCGCTATCTGCTCGCCACCGCGGCCCTCGTCGCGCTGCCGGTTGCCGCCGTCGCCACGTTCGCGGTCGTCGAGCCGGGCGTGAATCCTGCCGCCGCAGAGGCCGCAAGCGACACCGCCTCTGCGACTGCCTCCCGGTTTGCCCGTGATGGTGCCGCAGACCCTGCATCCGCCGCACACGCCCCGACAATCGTCCTGCCGCCTCACCTCGCGATTGCAGCCGCGCGGCCCGCGGCACGCGCGTCCTTTGCCACCGTGTCCGCCGCCGCCGCCTCCGCCGCGCTCGCCCAGCTCCGCCCCTGGCTGCCGGCGATCGCCGGCGTCTGGCTGGCCGGCGCCCTCCTCGCCGCCGGCCGCATGACATGCGGCTACTGGCTCACCCGCCGGATGGTGGCCCGCGGGGAGCCGCTCGCCGACGGGCGGTTTCAAGCGAGCGTGGAACGCTGGCGGCGGGCGCTTGGCATCGACGCGGCCGTCCGCGTCCTCGCCTCCGCGGCGGTCGAGGCGCCCGTCGTCGTCGGCTGGCTCAAGCCCGTGATCCTCTGGCCCGCCGCCGCCTTACTCGGCCTTCCCGCCCACGAACTCGACGCGCTGGTCGTCCACGAACTGGCCCACGTCCGCCGTCAGGACGCCCTCATGAACCTCCTCCAGGCCTGCATCGACGTCCTCTTCTTCCACCATCCCGCCGCCTGGTGGATCTCTGGCCAGGTCCGCGCCGAGCGGGAGCACTGCGCCGACGACCTGGCCGTCCGCGTCCTCGAAGCCGGCCACGCCGGCTCCCGGCTCTCCTACGCCAAGGCGCTCCTCGCGCTCGAAGAACGCCGCCAGGCCCACGCGCTGGCGCTCGCCGCCAACGGCGGCAGCCTGCTCGACCGCATCCGCCGGCTGGCGGGCGTCGAGGAGCAGCCCGCCTCCCCCGTCCGCCCGCTGGCCGCGGCGGTGATGGCGA
>BJHK01000036.1 GCA_014192425.1 Planctomycetia bacterium
CAGTGGTGCAGCACTCGTTCACCCGCGGAATCCGCTCGCGTCCCCGATTTCAAGATCTCCAGATTTGGTGGCCGGCACCTTTTTGTCAGCCGTCTGGATCGTCAAGCAACTGCTGGAGCCGCTGGCGGAGCGGTTCGGGGTAGCGATCGAGCCATGAGGCGTCGATCATGCCGAGGGACAGCATGTCGAGAATGTGGACCTGATCCTTGCGTCGACACGCATTGAGCTTCATGCGCACGAGCGTCTCCAAAGCCACCGTCTGGAGATCGTCGGTGCGGACCGCGGGAAGAATGTCGGGGTTGGGCTCGCCCCCTCGCTCCACCGTGCCGACGAGCAGCACATACACGGCGTCGCGAGCGGAGGCATCGGGATGTTCGACAAACATATCGAGGCCTGACGTATTGCGGTGGTGAAACCCGGCCGCCGTCATCGCGGCGATCCTCCGTCTGCCGCGCAACTACGCCGTCGAGATCATGCCCAGCGGCTGCTGCGGCATGGCCGGATCGTTCGGCTACGAGCGCGAGCACTTCGACGTCTCGATGCGGATCGGCGAGCTTGTCCTGTTTCCCGCCTGACGCAACGCCGGTTCGACCGTGGTACCATTCCGATCGCACCGCGGGCCCGTGGCGGATCGGCCGTGCCCGTCCTACGCGGATTCCTGACACCCTCCCGGGAGTTGACCATGCGACGCAGTGGCGTGTGGATTGCGGGGATGCTCATCGGTTGTGCAGCGACGGCGGCGCGGTCCGAGGAGCTCGACGCCGCGAAGGTCCAGACCCTGTCGGCCGCGGAGGCCGACAGGGTGACGTATCGCGGCGACAGCGCCCGGTTCGGCAAACTCATGGAGTTGTCACCCGAGGCTGCGGCGGCACTGGCCAAGCGGCCGTTTCCCATCGAGCTGACCGTCCTGGCAAACCCACGTCCGGCGGTCATCGCGGCGCTTGCGGGGCACACAGCGGGCCTGTCGTTGCCGAAACTGACCACGCTGTCGCTTGACCAGGCGCAGGCGCTCGCGGGCTACACGGGAGGGCGGCTCGCGCTCAGCGGGCTGACCGCGCTGTCGCCGGAGGTGGCCCGGGCCTTGGCGGCTTTCGCCGGCCAGCGGATCATCAAGGACAAGATCCAGCCGGGCACGCTGGAACTCAACGGCGTCAAGGAACTGTCGCCCGAGGCCGCTGCCGTGATCGCCGAGTGCAAGGGGGTGATCAGTCTCACCGGCCTCGCCAGCCTGACGTCGATCCCGCTGGCCCACAAGCTGGGAAGCCAGCCGATCCTGACCCTCGCGGTGCCGACGCTGTCGGACGACGTGGCCCGGGCGCTGTTTCTCGGTCCGCAGGCGGCCAGGAACACGATGATGTCGCTGGGCCTGAAGGAGTTGTCCGTCGAGGCGGCCAAGGCCCTCGGGGAGCGCGGGCGGACGCTGGGGGGCCACTGGCAGTTCAACGAACTGGAGGCGATTTCCGACGAGGTCGCCGAGGCACTGTCGGCGCCGGCAGCGATTCGCTGCAAGAAGGTGACCGCGCTCTCGGACCGGGCCGCCACGGCGCTCAACAGGTATGTGCACGCCCACATGTACGCCCTGGCGGACGTGTCGAATGAGTCGCTGGAGATGTTTTCCAGGCGGCAGGGGTTCATGATCCACGGCCTGCGGAAACTCGACTGCGTGCCGTTCGCGGCGACCTTGATGTCGAACAACTCGGATTTCCTCGATCTCCCCCAACTGGAGACGATCTCGGAGGAGGCGGCCGACGCGCTGGCGGCCGACGTGCGCCGCTCGAAACGCTGCATCGTGCCGCTTCCCGCCCTCACGGCGCTCTCGTCGGTGGCGTTGGCGGAAGTGCTCGCCGAGGGCCCGCTCCCGGACACGCGGGCCCCGCGCGGTGCCAACCAGGAGGCGCGGCGGAAGACGGTCGCGCTCAATCTCGCCCGGTTGGAGACGGCACCCGATGCGGTTGTGCGAGCGCTCGCGAAGCGGACGGGCCCGCTGTGGCTCGGCCTCACGACCCTGTCGGTCGAGGCCGCCACGGCGATCGCCGCGAGAGAGCAGGCGACGACGCTCGGGACCGCGCGGCTCTCCGACGAGGCCGCGACCGCCTTGGCCAAGGCGAAGGCGAAGGTCACCCTGCCGAACCTCGCCGATGTCTCGGCCGCCGGCTCGGCGGCCCTGCGGGAAAACCCGATGATCGAACTCCCGAAGGCGATCGGTCAGGCGCGGTAGGAGAACGAGCGGTCTGTGGCTGAGGCCGGCCCGTCGTCTGCGAGAAGTCGTCTGCTAGAATTGGCTCCACGGAATCGAGTCCTCAGGAGGGTTCAGGCATGGCAGGCGGACGGCAGGCATCGCGGCGGCGGTTTCTGGGGGCGGCCGTGGCCGGCGGCGCGGCGGGCGCGGCGCCGCTGTTCGTGCCGGTGACGTTCGCGTCGTCGGCATTCGCGAACGAGTCGGCCAACGACCGGCCGGGCGTGGCCTGCATCGGCACCGGCGGCATCGGCATGCGCGATGCCCGCGAGCACCGTGAGTTCGGGGACATCGTCGCCGTCTGTGACCTCGACCGGAAGCACGCCGAGCGGGCGAAGTACGACGTCCGCGTGGGAGCGGGCAAGGCCGAGACGTATGCCGACTACCGCAAGGTGCTCGACCGGCCGGACGTGGACGTGGTCAGCATCTCCACGCCCGACCACTGGCACGTGAAGATCGCCATCGAGGCCCTGCAGGCGGGCAAGCACGTCTTCTGCCAGAAGCCGCTGTCGCTGACGCTCGAGGAGGGCCGGCTGGCCCGGGCGGCCGCCGAGAAATACCCCCGGCAGCAGTTCTTCATCGGCACCCAGCAGCGGGCCGAGAAGGACCTGTTCCTGCGGGCGGTGAACATGGTCCGCAAGGGACTGCTCGGTGACATCCGCCGGGTGACGGCCGGCATCGACGGCAGCCCGACCGGCGGGCCGTTCCCCGCCGAGCCGGCTCCCGAACGGCTCGACTGGGACCGCTGGCTGGGGCAGGCGCCGAAGGTCGAGTATCGGGTCCACCGCTGCCACGACCTGTTTCGCTGGTGGTATGAGTACTCCGGCGGCAAGTTCACCGACTGGGGGGCGCACCACGTGGACATCGCCCAGTGGGCGCTCGGCGAGGATGGCCCGGGCAAGGGGCCGGTGGAGATCGACGGCATCGACGTCCACCATCCGATTCCCTTCAAGGACGGCAACCCGACCCGTGACGACTGGTTCAACACGGCCCATGACTTCGCCGTCACGTGCCGGTTCAAGAGCGGGGTTGAACTCGTGGTGACCAGTCGCGGCGACAACGGCATCCTCTTCGAGGGCACCAAGGGGCGGCTGTTCGTCAATCGGTCCAAGATCACCGGCAAGCCGATCGAGGAAGGCTGGGACAAGGATGCCTTTACCGATGCCGACGTCCGGGCGCTGTTCAAGGGCAAGCCGGGCGAGGGGCACAAGCAGAACTTCTACCGCTGCATCCGCGAGGGAGGACTGCCGGTGTCGGACGTGTTCAGCCACATCGTGGCGATGAACACCTGCCACCTGGCGGCGATCGCCGGCCGGCTGGGGCGGAAGATCACCTGGGATCCGGCGGCGGAGCGGATCGTCGGTGACGAGCAGGCGGCGTCGTTCGCCGCGCGGACGCCGCGGGCGGGCTTCGAGATACCCCGGGTCTGACCGGGCTTGGTCCGGGAATCGAGCATGGCACCGTCGCCCGCCGTCACGATCGTCTGGTTCCGCCGCGACCTGCGGCTCGACGACAATCCCGCCCTCGCCGCCGCGGCGGCCCGCGGTGCGGTGGTGCCGGTGTTCATCTGGGCCCCCGACGAGGAGGCGCCGTGGGCCCCCGGGGCGGCATCCCGCTGGTGGCTGCACCACTCGCTCGTCGCGTGCGGTGCGGCCTTGGAGCGGGCCGGCGCCCCGCTCGTCATTCGGCGCGGCCCGTCGCTCGACGCGTTGCGGGCGCTGGCCGCGGAGCACGGCGCCACGCACGTCGTCTGGAACCGGCTCTACGAGCCGGCCGCCGTCGCCCGCGACACAGGGATCAAGCAGGCGCTCGCCAAGGACGGCCTGGAGGTGGAGAGCTTCAACGGCGGACTGCTCTTCGAGCCGGCGCATGTGGCCACGAAGGAGGGCCGGCCATACCAGGTGTTCACGCCGTTCTGGCGGGCGCTCGTGGCCCGCGACGAGCCGGCGGAGCCGCAAGCCGCCCCACGCCGGCTCGCGGCGGCAGCGCCGCGCCGGGCCCGGGGCAGCGCGAGCCTGCCGCTCGACCGCCTCGACCTCCTGCCGCGGATCGACTGGGCCACGACGATGGAGTCCACCTGGCGGCCGGGCGAGGCACCGGCGGCGAAGCGGCTCGCCGCGTTCCTCGCCAACGGGCTCTCAGCCTACGGCACCGATCGCGACCGGCCCGACCGGGACGGCACGAGCGCCCTGTCGCCGCACCTGCACTTCGGCGAACTGTCGCCGCGGCGGGTCTGGCATGCCGTCCGCACCGCCGCCGGTGGCCGCCCGGCGGCCCGGCTGACCGGGGGCGCGGAGGTGTTCCTGCGGGAGATCGGCTGGCGGGAGTTCGCGGCCCATCTCCTGTTTCACTTCCCGCACACGACCGATGCACCGCTGCGGGCCGACTACGCACGGTTCCCCTGGCAGGACGATCCGGTCGGGCTGCGGGCCTGGCAGCGTGGGCGGACGGGTTTTCCCGTCGTCGACGCCGGGATGCGGCAACTGTGGGCGACGGGCTGGATGCACAACCGCGTGCGCATGATCGTGGCCAGCTTCCTCGTCAAGGACCTGCGCATCTCCTGGCTCGAGGGGGCGCGCTGGTTCTGGGACACGCTCGTCGATGCCGACCTGGCCGCCAACACGCTCGGCTGGCAATGGGCCGCGGGCTGTGGCGCCGACGCCGCGCCTTACTTCCGGATCTTCAATCCCACGAGCCAGGGGGAGAGGTTCGATCCCGATGGCGGCTACGTCCGTCGCTGGGTTCCCGAACTGTCGCGGTTGGCCGCCGACGACATCCACGAGCCGGCGGCGGCCGGCGTCAGGCTCGGGGAGACGTATCCCGAGCCGATTGTGGACCATGCCGAGGCCCGCCGGCTGGCGCTGGAGGCGCTCAAGGAGGTGACCCGCGGGAAGGGGAAGCCTACTTCTTCCGCTCGGCGTCGGCCATCATAGCCCGTACCTTCTCGATGGCGTTCTTCTGGCCCTCGGGATCGGCGACCTTGTTCGCCTGTTTGTCGGCCTCCTTGAGAAGGCGGCCGGCGGCGGCCGCGTCACCATTGGCGAGCAGCGCTCCGGCCACGGCCATCAGGCCGTAGGCCTTGTTTTCCGCGGTCTTGATCTCGTTGGCGGCGGCCTCCGCCGCGGAGAGCAGCTCGGCCGTCTTCGCCTTGTCGCCCCCTTCGGCGCGGACGTTGGCGGCGGCCGCCAACGCCTCGGCCTTGGCCCGCGGGTCGTCCTGGCCGCGGGCCATCTCCTCGAGCGTGTCGGCGAGCTTCGCCGCGTCGGTGTTGAGGCCGACCTTGGCGAGGGCCACGGCGATCGCCGCGAAGGCCTGCACCTTGAACCGATCTTCCACCCCCTCGGCCACCGCGGTCGCCGCGTCGAGTGCCTCGCGGGCGGACTTGGCGTCGCCGAGGCCGCCGGCCTTGGCGCCGAACACCGAGGCGGCGTCGGTGAGGATGCGGATCTTGCTGATCGGATCGCCCACCCGGCCGGCCAGTTCGACGCCCGCCTTCAGCGACTCGCGGGCGGCCGACCGGGAGTCGGCCTTGGCGTGCAGGTCGCCGATCTCCACGAGCCGTTGGCCGGCGACGGCCGGATCGGCCTCCGGCTTGATCAGGCTGCGGGCCTCGGTCAGCGTCTTGCCGGCCCCCGTCTTGTCGCCGACCTTGAGCTGCCGGCGGGCGACCCTGACCAGCGCCCGGGCCTGGCCCTCCGGCGTCTTGGCGGCGCGGGCGTCCTTCAGTTGCTCGGCGATCGTCTTCGGGGCGGCGGCCTTCTTGCCGCAGCCGGTCGCCGGCACGAAGGCGAGCACGAGGAGCACCGGCAGGCAGCGCGGCAGGAATCGGATGAGCATCGGTTCAAACTCCGGGCGAGGGTGGAGAACGCGTCGACGGTGCAGCGGCCGGTTGCCGGCTGCGCGTGTCAGAATTTCAGGCGGGCACGAAGCAGGCGGGCATGCGTCTCGGCCATCAGGTCGTCCTCGGCCGACTCGTCCTCGGCCTCGTACGTCGCCGAGAACCGCAGGTAGGCCCCGCAGTCGTCCCACGGGACGGTCGAGATCGACAGGTCGTGGATGAGGAACTGGCTGGCCTCCTGGGCGTTGGCGAACGTCCGGTCGCCGGCCCCGCGCGGTGACCTCGTGTAGAGGAAGTAGGTGCCGCCGGGCATGTCGCAGTCGAAGCCCACGGCCCGGAGCACGCCGACGAGTTTCTCCAGCCGGCGCCGGTACTTCTCCCGGACGCGGCGCGGGATCTCAGGGTCGGCGAGGGCCGCCGCACCGGCCTTCTGGATCGCCATGAACTGCCCGGAGTCGCAGTTGTCCTTCACGTCGGCGAAGGCGCGGACGATCTTCTCGTGGCCACACACCCAGCCGAGCCGCCAGCCGATCATGTGGAAGCCCTTCGACATCGAGTGCACCTCGACGCCGACTTCCTTGGCCCCATCCACGGACAGGAACGACAGCGGCTGGTCGTCGTAGGAGAGCATGATGTGGGCGGCATCCTGGACGACGATCACCCGGTGCCGATGGGCGAACTCCACGACCCGCTCGTAGAACTCCCGGGTCGCGGTCTTGCCGGTCGGACTGTTGGGATAGCAGAGGACGAGCAGCTTCGTCCGGGCGAGGACGTCTTCCGGGATGCCGTCGAGGTCGGGAAAGAAGTCGTTCTCCGGCACCAGCGGCAGGCGGTGGACCGTGCCACCGAACCAGCGGGTGGCCGTGCCGGCGACCGGATACCCGGGGACCGTCATCAGCGTCACGTCGCCGGGGTCGATGAACGCCGCCGGCAGCATGGCGTAGGCGGTCTTCGAGCCGATACAGTGGTTGACCTCGGTGACGGGATCGAGGCGGACGCCGAACTCCCGCTGCATGAAGGCCGCCGCCGCCTCCTTGTAGGCGGCGATGCCGTTGTCGGCGTAGCCCCGGTTCTCGGGCCGGTCGATCTCGCGGCGCATCACGGCGCGGACGTTCTCCGGCGCCATCTCGTCGTTCTCGCCGATGCCGAAGTCGAGCATCCGGCGCTCGGGGTGATCGGCGATCGCCTTCCGCTTGGCCCGCTTGATGAGCTCGAACTTGTAGATCTCGTTCCCCTTGCCATACCCGGCGCCGCCGATCCGCTGTGCGAAACGATCCTGAAACCAGGGGTCCGGAGGGCTGGACGTGGCGGGCGTGGTGGAGGTGGCCATGGGGGGATCACGGGGGCTTCGGGGTGCGAAAGCGGCTCAGAATAGCCTGTTTTCCGCGGGTTTCCAACCGAGTTGATTCCGCCCCGTCGCGAGATTGGAGTTAAAGGTGAGGAGTCCGCCCACCATGCCCCCCAACCCCGGTCCGCTGCACGTCCACGGCCCCCTCGACGGCGACTTCGATCCCTTCGAGGACGAGGACGATATCGCGGTCATGATCACATTCGGCCGGGAGGCTGCCGGCGCCGGCGCGGCCCGGGACAGCCGCGGTTCATGACAGGGCCGCCTCCAGGGCGGCGAGTCGGGCCTGCAGATCGGCCACGGTCGCCTCGAGCGTTGCGATACGGTCGCTGACCGCCGCCGTCGCCGGCTCCGGGGCGGGGCGCAGGCCGGCAGCAACAGGGTCCGGCGCGGATGGAATCCGGGCCGTCTCGGCCACGACTGGCTCGTCTGCAGGCTCATGCGCCGGATCGGTGCCCACACCGGCTCCCGTGGCTGCGGGCGTCCCGATGCCCAGTTCCCTGCGGACCTTGTCGAGTTTCTCCGGGGGCAGCAGGCCATGGGTCAGCATCCGCCCCCGGCCGGGGGGCGAGAGCCAGACCACGAGCCTGCGGGCCGCGAGGGCGTCGAGGTGCTGCCGGAGCGCGTCGAGGTCGGGGATCGGGTCCATGCGGCTCGCCCGGCCGCGCAGGTCACCTTCCGTCTGCGCACCGCGCAGGAGCAGTTCGCCGAGGATGGCGAGCTCCTCCTTGCCGACGCCGAGCCATTCGTAGGCCAGGTGGCGATACCGCGGGATCCGGCCGCTGCCGAAGACCTCGGCCGCCGCGCCGCTCGTCCGCAGGCTGGCGATCGCCCGCGTCACCTGCTCCTCGTCGAGCGTCATCAGCGGGTCGCGGTTGCTTTTCTGGTTGCAGCCGGTGACCAGCGCGTTGAGCGAGAGCGGATACTGGTCGGGCGTGGTCTTGCCCTTCTCGATGAGCACGCCGAGCACGCGCCGCTCGTTGGCGTCGAGCGGCCGGATGCTCCCGGTCGCCTCGGGTTCGGTGTCCATCTGGCCGCCTCCTGTGCGGGCATCGTACCGCATGTCCCCTGAACGCGCCGCCGGATTGCGGCCGGCGGGAGCGTATCAGGCGAGCAGGTCGCTGATCACGTGGGCCGGCTCCACGCCGGTGAGCCGCTGATCGAGCCCGAGGTGGCGGTAAGAGAACCGCTCGTGGTCGAAGCCGAGAAGGTGGAGCACCGTGGCGTGGAAGTCACGGATGTGCACCGGGTCGCGGACGATGTTGTAGGAGAAGTCGTCGGTCGCGCCGTGGATCTGCCCCGGCCGGGCGCCACCGCCGGCCATCCACATCGTGAAGCAGCGCGGGTGGTGGTCGCGGCCGTAGTTGTCCCGCGAGAGGTTGCCCTGCGAGTAGACCGTCCGGCCGAACTCGCCCCCCCAGATGACGAGCGTGTCGTCGAGCATGCCGCGCTGCTTGAGGTCCTGCACCAAGCCCCAGCAGGCCTGATCGACGTCTTTGCACTGGCTGGGCAGCCGACCGGCGACGTTGTTGTGGGTGTCCCAGTTGTTGTGGTAGATCTGCACGAACCGCACCCCACGCTCCACCAGTCGCCGGGCCATGAGCGCCGTGTTGGCGAACGTGCCCGACTTCTTCGCGGCCTCGCCGTAGAGCGCGAACGTCGCCGCCGGCTCGGAGCCGATATCGACCAGTTCGGGCACGCTGGCCTGCATCCGGTAGGCCATCTCGTACTGGGCGATTCGCGTCAGCGTCTCCGGATCGCCCACCTGCTCGGCGAGCCGCTGGTTCAGGTCCCGGATGCCGTCGAGCGTTGTGCGCCGCACCGCGCCGGCGACACCGGGTGGATTGTTGATGTACAGGATCGGGTCACCGGCACTGCGAAAGCTCACGCCCGCGTGCTCCCCCGGCAGGTAGCCGCTCGACCAGAGACGGCCGCCGATCGCCTGGACCTGCTCGGTGTTCGTCGACTTGGCGACGAGCACCACGAACCGCGGCAAATCCTCGTTGCACGACCCGAGACCGTAACTGGCCCAGCTCCCCAGGCAGGGCCGGCCGCTGATCTGGTTGCCGGTCTGCATGTAGGTAATCGCCGGCTCGTGGTTGATCGCCTCGGTGTGCATGCTCCTGATGAAGCACATGTCGTCAACCATCCGGGCGGTGTACGGCAGCAGCTCGCTGACCCACATGCCCGATTCGCCGTGCCGGGCGAACTTGTATTTCGAGGGGGCTATCGGAAACCGCTTTTGGCCCGAGGTCATGGTGGTCAGCCGCTGGCCGTTGCGGATGGTCTCGGGCAGGTCCTTGTCGTACCAGTCGGCCATCACGGGCTTGTGGTCATAGAGATCCTGCTGGGGCGGTCCGCCCACCATGTGCAGGTAGATGACCCGCTTCGCCTTCGGGGCGAAGTGGGGCCCGGCCGCGCCGGGCACACGCATGAAGTCGGCCGGCGGTGTGGACGAGGCCGCCGCGGCGGCTGCGCCGGGAACCAGCGTCGTCAGGGCAACGCCTCCCAGCAGGTGGCTGCCGGCCGCGAAGAACCTGCGCCGGGTGAGGCTCAGGCCGAGATCGCCAAGCGAAGACGCAACCGGCGAATGCGGGTCGGGCATGCCACCGCTCCTACTTGCAGAGGACTTCATCCAGGTTCATGAGTTCGTTGGCGAGCATCGTCCAGGCGGCGAGTGCCTGCACGTCGCCCGCCCGCGGCTTCGCCTCCCCGACGGCGACCAGGCTACGGGCATCCTCGGGACGCGTCGCGTACCAGGCGACAAGATCGGCGGTCGACCGGCGGACGATCTCCGCCTCGGCGTCCGCCAAGGGGCGTCCGAGCAGGCGGCGGGCAAGAAAGTCGATCCGTGCGTCGGTGCCCTCGATGGCGAGGGCGGCATCGGCGAGCACGCGCGCCGCCTCGACGAACTGCGGGTCGTTGAGCGTGACGAGCGCCTGGAGGGGCGTGTTGGTGCGCTCCCGCTTCACGCAGCACACCTCGCGCGACGGCGCGTTGAGGATTTCGAGCGACGCCGGTGGGGCGGATCGCTTCCAGAACCAGTACAGGCTGCGCCGGTAGTTCGCCTCGCCCGTGTCGCGCTTGTAGCTGCGGGTGTCGCCCCCCATCGACACCGCCTCCCAGACGCCGTCGGGCTGGTAGGGCTTGACGCTCGGGCCGCCGACCCGCCTCACGAGCAGGCCGCTCGCGGCCAGTGCCTGGTCGCGGAGCATCTCGGCGTCCATGCGGAACCGCGGGCCGCGGGAGAGCAGCCGGTTGGCGGCGTCCTTCACGAGTTTTTCCGGCGTGGTCATCGCCGCCTGGCGGTAGGCGGCGCTCGTCACCAGCAGCCGGAAAAACTTTTTGACGTCCCAGGCCCCGGCCTGAAACTCGACCGCCAACCAGTCGAGCAGTTCCGGGTGGCTCGGCAGTTCGCCCGTGATCCCGAAATCGCCGCTGGTGCGGACGAGACCGGTGCCGAAAGTCTCCTGCCAGAACCGGTTCACGGTCACCCGGCTGGTGAGCGGATGCTCGGCCAGCAGCAGCCATTCGGCGAGGCCGAGCCGGTTCCTCGGCTTGTCGGCCGGAAAGAGGGGCAGGATGTCGGGCGTGTCGGCCTGGACCTTGTCCTTGCGCTTGTCGTATTCGCCGCGGTCGAGGATGAAGGCCTCGGCCGGTTCGCCGCGCTCGTTCATCACGTGGGCCACGGTCCCGCGTTTGCGGATCACCTCCCGCTCCTGCTCCAGCGTCTGCTGCTGCCCGGTGGCGTCGCGGAACGGGACATCCTGGGTCGTCAGCCACCACTCGAAGAACTGGCCGGCGGGCCCGGCCCGCTCGTCGGCCGGCAACGCGATCAGTTCATCCAGACCGTAGGTCTTCGCCAGTGCTTCGACCTCGCCGGCCGCCAGGGCCCGGCCCCAAAGCCGGAGATCGGCCAGGCCCACGCCGTGGGCCGCGATCTCGGCATTTCCTCCGATCGCCAGCGGGGCCTGGGACTTGATCGTCTCCGCGCGGAGCGACTTGGTCTCGGCGCTGGCGTTCTGGGCCTTGCCGTCGTGAAAGATCTTGATGCCCCCCGCTCCGCCCGAGCCGTCGTAGGTCGCGGTCACGAGCGTCCAGGCGTCGGCCTTGAGCTGGTCCTTGGCGACCACCCGCAGCGCATGGTCCGGCCAGGCGTGAGCGAGCTGCACGGCGATCCGGCGACCTTGGACGGTGACGCCCCAGCCGCGCTGGGCGGCGTCGGCATCCATCCGGGCAAGCACCGCGTAGGTCGAGTCGTTCGTCGCCGGCCGGATCCAGAACGACACGCTGAACGGCTGCTTGAGCTCGAAGTCGCCGGCATCGGCGAGCGTCAGCGCCTGGCCGTCGAGGAGCAGGGCCCGTCGACCCCCGGGGCCCTCCTGCCAGGTCGTCTCCGCGGACAGCGGGAGCGAGACGTCCTTGCCCGACAGCCGGGCCTGCGTCCCTGTGCCCGCGCCGTCGGCGAGCGGCAGTTCGACGAGGGGGGAGTCCTGCGGCCCGAGGCTGCGGACCCGGTCCGCCGTCAGGCCCGCAGCCCAGGCTTCGAAGTCCGGGCGGGCCGCTTTCCTCCGGCTCTCGACGGCGGCCTTGGCGCCGGATATCTCCCGCTCCAGGGCCGCGAACCGCGGCCGGTCGTCGGGTGACGGGACGATCACGACCGGCGGCGTGTCCTTGACGTTGCCGTCCATCGCCTTCTGGGTCGTGTTGTTGAAGAACGCCGACAGTTCGTAGAACTCGCGCTGCGAGAGCGGGTCGAACTTGTGGTCGTGGCAGACGGCACAGCCGGTGGTCAGTCCCATCCAGACGGTGGCCGTGGTCTCCGTCCTGTCCCGCGTGTAGAGCGTGAGATACTCCTCGTCGATGGCGCCCCCTTCGTTGGTGGTCATGTTGCAGCGGTTGAAGCCGCTGGCGATCTGGTTGACGAGCCGCTCGCCTGCGGAGCCGTCATCCTGCGGCACGGGCAGCAGGTCGCCGGCCAGTTGCCGGACCGTGAACCGGTCGAACGGCATGTTGGCGTTGAACGCGTCGACGACCCACTGCCGGTAGCTCCACATCTCCCGGTAGTTGTCGAAGTGGATGCCGTGCGTGTCGGCGTAGCGGGCGTAGTCGAGCCAGTAGCGGCCGCGATGCTCGCCCCACTCGGGCATGGCGAGGAGCGCGTCCACGAGCCGTTCGTAGGCGTCGGGCCGCTCGTCGGCCACGAACGCCTCCATGACGGTCGGCTCGGGGGGCAGGCCGGTGAGGTCGAGGGCCACGCGGCGGGCGAGCGCCCGCCGGTCGGCCTCCGGAGCGGGGGCGAGCCCATCCTGCTCGAGCCGTGCGAGGATGAAGCGATCGATCGGGTTGCGGACCCACGACTCGTTCCGCACGGCGGGGAGCTCGGGCCGGCGCGGCGGGATGAACGACCAGTGCGGCTCGTACTCGGCGCCGGCGGCGATCCAGCGGGAGAGGAGCCGCTTCTGCTCGGCCGTGAGCGTCTTCTTCATCGCCGGCGGGGGCATGACCACGTCGGGATCGTCGGAGTGGATCCGGTCGAGGATCGGGCTGGAATCGGGCTCGCCCGGCACGATCGCGCCGAAATCGATCGCCGCGTCGCGCAGGTCGAGCCGCAGATCGGCCTTTCGCGACGCGGAGTCGGCGCCGTGGCAGGACAGGCAGTTCTCCACGAGGATCGGGCGGATGTCGCGGTTGTATGTGATCTTTTCCGCCCCGGCCGCGATGGCCGGGGACAGCATGGCGACCACGGCCGCAAGGCAGACCCGGCGGCGGATATCGGCACGCATCTGCTGCTCCTCTGCGAACGACCGAACCAGGGGAGCGTCGCCCGTCCCCGGCAAGGGATCGTCGGCTCCACGGGTGCCGGCGGGAAACCGGCCGCAGCCGGGGGTTCATCGCCAACCCGACCGGTAGATTCTACCAAGCCCGTGAGCCGCGGCACGTGGCCGGCCTTCAGCCCTCGTCGGTGACGCAGCCCTCGGAGGCCGGCCGCACGAAGCGGACGTATTTGGCGAGGATTCCCCGCACCACCTTGGGGGCGGGCCGCTGCCAGCGTTCGGCCCGGCGGGCGAACTCGTCGGCACTGACCTCCGCCTCGAGGGTCGCGGTGTCGGCGTCGATGACGACCATGTCGCCATCCGCGAGCAGGGCGATCGGGCCCCCCTCGACCGCCTCGGGCACGACGTGGCCGACGATGAAGCCGTGCGAGCCGCCCGAGAACCGGCCGTCGGTGATCAGGGCCACCGACGATCCCAGTCCCGCGCCCATGAGGGCGGAGGTGGGCGTGAGCATCTCCGGCATCCCGGGCCCCCCCTTGGGGCCGACGTAGCGGATCACGACCACGTCGCCACTGGCGATCTTCCCCTGTTCCAGCGCCGCCAGCATCGCCTCCTCGCCGTCGAACACGCGGGCGGGGCCGCGGAACCTCGCCCCCTCCTTGCCGGTGATCTTGGCGACGGCGCTGCCCGGGGCGAGGTTGCCGTGGAGGATCGAGATATGGCCTGTCGCCTTGAGCGGATTGTCGATCGGCCGCACGATCTGCTGGCCCGGCTTGAGGCCCGGCGAGTCGGCGAGGTTCTCGGCGAGCGTCCGGCCGGTGATGGTCAGGCAGTCGCCGTGGAGCAGGCCGTTGTCGAGCAGGTATTTCATGAAGCCGCTCGTGCCGCCGACGCCGTGCAGGTCCTCCTGCACGAACCGGCCGCTTGGCTTGAGGTCGGCGAGGTAGGGGACGCGCCGGGCGATCTCCTGGAAGTCGGCCGGCCCGAGCGGCACGTCCACCGCGCGGGCCATGGCGATCAGATGGAGGACGGCGTTCGTCGAGCCGCCGAGCGTCATGACGGTGACGATCGCATTCTCGAACGCCCGGCGGGTCATGATCATCCGCGGCGTGATGTTCCGCTCGAGCAGCAGCCGCATCGCGGCCCCGGCCCGGCGGCTCTCGGCGAGCTTGGCCGGATTCTCGGCCGGGATCGAGCCGCTGTCGGGGAGGGCCATGCCGAGGGCCTCGATGGCCGTGGCCATCGTGTTGGCGGTGTACATGCCGCCGCAGGCGCCCGCCCCGGGGCAGGCATGGGCGACGATCCCCGCCCGGCGGGCGTCGTCGATCCGGCCGGCGACGTACTCGCCGTAGCACTGGAAGGCGGAGACGATGTCGATCGCCTGCCCCTCGTAATGGCCGGGCCGGATCGTGCCGCCGTAGACCATCAGCGCCGGCCGGTCGAGCCGGGCCATCGCGATCAGGCAGCCGGGCATGTTCTTGTCGCAGCCGGGGATGGCGATCAGGCCGTCGTACCACTGGGCGTTCATCACCGTCTCGATCGAATCGGCGATCAGGTCGCGGGAGGGGAGCGAAAACCGCATCCCCGCCGTGCCCATCGAGATCCCGTCGCTGACGCCGATGGTGTTGAACCGCATCCCCACCATGCCCGCCTCGCTGACGCCCTCGCGGGCGGCGGCCGCCAGCCGGTCGAGGTGCATGTTGCAGGGGTTGCCGTCGAACCACATGCTGGCGATGCCGACCTGCGGCTTGGCGAGGTCCTCGGTCGTGAGACCGGTGGCCATGAGCATCGCCTGCGATCCCCCCTGGGAACGGGGCTGGGTGATCCGGGAGCTGTACCGGTTGAGCTGGGTCATCGCTGGTCCTCGGACTGCGGGCACACGGGGGTGTTTCAAAGGGGCACGATCATAGCACGCCGGCGGTCGGCGGCGGTGCGCGGAACGAGCCGGCTCAGCCGCGGCGTGCGCCGGCGGCGAGGCCCGCGGCGTCGAGCACGCGGATCGTGGCGGGCGACTTGTTGAGCACGTAGAAGTGCATGCCCGGCACGCCGGCGGCAGCGAGTTCCTCCACCTGCCGGGCGGCGAACTCCACGCCCGCCTCGAACTGGGCGGCCTCGTCGTCTCCCGCCGCGTCGAAGGCCCGCGTGAAGGTGTCGGGCAGGCGGGCTTTGCACAGGCTGGCGATGCGCCGGATCTGCGCGTAGTTGGTGACGGGCATCACGCCCGGCACGATCGGCTGCCCGATGCCGTGGGCCTGGCACTGGTCACGGAAGCGGAAGAAGTCTTCGTTGTCGTAAAACAGTTGCGTGACGACGACATCGGCGCCGGCGTCGCACTTGCGCTTCAGATTCTCGAGGTCGGCCACGGGACTCGTGGCCTCTTGGTGGGTCTCCGGGTAGCCGGCGACGAGGATGGCGAACTCGGGGAACTCGCCGCGGATCAGGGCCACGAGTTCCGCCGCGTAGCGCAGGCCGCCGGCCACCGGCTGGAATGTCGTCTCCCCCTTGGGCGGATCGCCGCGCAGGGCGACGATCGCGGCGGTGCCCCGCTCGCGGGCCTCGTGCAGGTAGGCACGCAGTTCATCGACGGTGCTGCCGACGCATGTCAGGTGGCTGGCGACCGGTACGTCGTGCCGCCGCCGGACGCCCTCGATGACGTCGAGCGTCTTGTCGCGCGTCGAGCCGCCGGCGCCGTAGGTGCAGGTGACGAGTGCCGGCTGAAACGCCATCAGGTCGGCGACGGTCCCCCACATCACGCCTTCCGACTCGGGCGTCTTGGGGGGGAAGAGCTCGAACGACAAGGCGAGCGGGCCGGTGGTGTAGGCGTTCTTGAGCGACACGATGGATTTCCGTGGAGTTCCGAATGCTGCCGCCTGCGGCGAAACTGCATGAGCGGCCCCGGTCCATGATTGTAGCCGCTCCTGCACTGGCCGCGCTGGCGCTAGCGGGGGGCCGCCTGGGAGCGGTCCTCAGCCCGGCTCTCGGTCCGTCGCCCGGCTGAGGTCTTCAAGGAGCGCCCGATCGGCATCGAGGATCGGCATGCCCCGGCGGGCCATCATGCGTTCGAGGATCGTGGCCGCCTGCGCGGGGGTGCTGGTGTCGCTCGTCGGGCCGAGGAGCGTGGTGCGGAACGCGGGCACCACATCCGGCGCGATTCCGCCGATGGCGGCCGCAGGGCCGATCCGACAGCCGCAGGGGAGCGCGGTGTTGATGGCGGTCTTGACGAAGTCGCCGACGAGGGCCCCGAGGAACTGCCGACCGGTGTGCAGCGTCGTCCGGCCGCCGTCGGGAAGCGAATCGTGGAGTCGCACCGGGCCGTAGGTCGCCTTGAGGTTGCTGGTGATCGTGCCGGCGGCGAGGTTCGACCAACTACCGACGTGGCTGTGGCCGACGAAACCGCCGTGGGCCTTGTTGGAGAACGGTTCGAGCACGCTCGCCTCGACCTCACCGCCGACGCGACACGCACGTCCGACGGCGGTGCCGCCCCGGAGCCAGGCGTGCGGGTTGACGCGGGCGGCCGGCCCGATCCAGACCGGTCCGTCGAGGCAGACGAAGGGTCCGACCTCGGCCGCCGCCTCGACCACGACCGGTCCGCAGCGCACGGCGACCAGGTCGTCGACGTGGGCGTCCGCGGCCACGAACAGACCCGGTCGCAGTTCCCGATAGGCGCCCGAGTCGATTTTCATCGCCAGCGAGCCCTCGATGGCCTGTTCGTGGGCGGTGATGATGTCGTGGATGGCGCCGAGCAGCGTGATGCCGACGTCGGCCTGGGGAAGAGCGAGCGTGTCGAGTTCGCCGAGCACGGCGGGACCGTGGTCGCGGAGCTGATCGAGGAGTCGTCGGTCCGGTCCCTGGCCGTCGGCGGAGCAATGCAGGACAGCGGCGGCCACCGCGCCATCCACATGGACGATGCCGCGGCGGCCATGCTCGACGAGGCTGCGGAGGGCAAACAGGTTTTCGCGGCTGGGAATGACGCGGGCGTTGACGAGGAGGGCGAGGCTGCCGTGCCGTGACGCGGCGGGCGCGTCGCCGTCTGCATCGGCGGCACCTCCCCAGATCGCACAGCGGCGGCCGGCGAGTGCGGCGAGATGCCGGGCGAGGTGGGGGCGGACGCAGCGGCGGACACTGCCGAAGTGCTGCAGGGCCTCGAACAGCGTCTGTGATCCGATCGTCAGGTCGCATGCCGGGCGGGCGGCGGCGACCACGCCGAGTTGCCGCACTGCCTGATCCTCGAAGACGACGACGATCATGTGCGGGCCGTGGTGCAAGGCGACTGGGAGGACGCAGCGAGGAGGAGCGGGGCTGGTTTCGGCACCCCGACGGCGGCGGTCCGGCCGCGATCGGCCTGTAACTGTATCGCGTCTGGCTTCGCGGGGCGCGGCGGCGTAATCTACGTCGCAGAGCAGAAGGCTGCCGAAGGCCGGAGTGGCGGAATGGCAGACGCGGCGGACTCAAAATCCGTTGCCCGCAAGGGCGTGTGGGTTCGACTCCCACCTCCGGCATTGCTACTACGGGGAGCATCCAATAGTTGACGTTTTCTACCCGGCAGCCGCCGCGTATTGAACGTGTTCTTCTTCGAAGAAGTTGCGAACGACCCCCGGCTGCTTCTGGCGGCGTCGCAGATGTGAGCGGG
>BJHK01000037.1 GCA_014192425.1 Planctomycetia bacterium
GCCGCCGGCGGCCGGAGCAACGCCCCGGCCGGCGCGCAGCGCCGCCGTCAGCTGCGGGCTGGCGGACCGCGGATGATTGCCGCGGTCGGGCAGCCACCGCGGACGTCGCTGCCGGCGGGAACGTGGAACAGCCAGCAGCGGGCCGACTCGGCGTCGGTCATCAGGGCCGATCCGCCGGCCTGCCAGCCGCGATCGTGCGGGTGCTCATCGACGTCGTCGGCGTTCGACTCGACCTCCACCTCGGCGGCCGCAACCTGGTGGACATGCGGGCGGGTGATGCCGGGCAGGTCGCTGGCGAAGGACCACGGCTCGCAGAGATCGGCGAATGGCAGCACCAGGGCCACGATCGTCACGGCGATGGTGCAAACGGGCGACATTCCTGCCTCGCGACGCTTCCTGCACATGGAGTATAGTCGCGGAGGTCCGGCCCCGTCACGGCCAGCATCTACCGATCCCGATAGGTCCGCCGGCCGAGTTGGCGGACTCCGCGAGACGGGCCGGAGCCGTTCCAGCCCGGTCGCACCCGTCGCGAGGGATGGCGCCGGTGTCGTCTGCCAAGACATCAATGTCGCCCCCCGAGCCCCACCGGCACCGACCATGCGCACCACCGTCGCCTTCATCTGCCAGCGGGGCGACATCGAGTTGAAGGCCGTGCTCCTTGCGGCGTCGCTCCGCCTCCACGCGCGCGGCGACTGCGATCTCGTCGTCTGCCTCCCCGAGCCACAACGCACCTGGGGGACGCCGTCGGCGGCGACGCGCCGCTGCCTCGACGCGCTCGGCGTGCGCATCGCCGCGACCGGCAACCCCATCGGCAGCGGATACCCGATCGGCAACAAGGTCGGCGCCGCGGCCGTCGCGACCGACGCCGACCGGGTGCTGCTGCTCGACAGCGACATCCTCTGTCTGCGCGAACTCGACCTCGACGGCTGCTTTGCCGGCGCCATGCTCGCCAAGCCCGCCGACCTCGCCACGTTCAGCGCCAGCGCCGCGGTCTGGGGGCGGCTGTACCAGCGGTTCGGCCTGCCGGCGCCCGACCGGCGGGTGACCGCAACCGTCTCGGAAGAGGAGATGTGGCCGTATTACAACGCCGGAGTGGTGGCCTTCCGGACCGGTGCCGGCTTTCCCGAGGCCTGGGCGGACTGCTGCCGGGTGATCGACGGCGAGCCGGACGTTCCCGAGAAGCGGCCGCACCTCGACCAGATCGCCCTCCCGATCGCCGCGGCCCGCTGCGGGCTCGAGGTCACGCCGCTTCCCGAGCGGCTGAACTTTCCGGCTCACCTGATGCCGCTGGCCGCCGGCCAGCCGATCCTCTGCCATTACCACTGGCCGCACGTGCTGCGCCGCGAGCCGGTGCTGCTGCGGGCAATCGGTCACCTGGTCGACAGGCACGCGGAACTCGCCGCGGTGCTCGAGGAGTCGGGCTGCCGTGATCTGCTGCTGCCCGCTATCCAGCGGTCGCGCCGACCGCCCGTTTCCGCCGGTCGCCCGGAGACTGGCGCCGACCCGACCGGCGCCGCCGGAGCCGAGCCACCCCCCGCAGACGGACTCGTGACCGGCATCCCGCGCAGTGGCACGAGTTTCTTGTGCGGCTGCCTGCACCGGCTCCGCGACCAGGTGGCGATCAACGAGCCTGCCGAGGTGTTCCCGGCCCTCGGCAGGCGCCAACCCTGGGGCATTCCGCTGTTGCACGCCGACCTACGCGCCCGGATCCTCGCCGGCGAAGCGGTCGAGAACAAGCTCCGCGGCGACCGGGTCGTCGAGGACACCGCCGTCCACGACGTCCGCGGCACCTACCGGCCCGCCGTCGGCCGCGACGACTTCGGCCTGTGGACGAAGAACACGCTCGCCTACCTGGCCCGGCTGCCGCAACTCGGGGACGTGATTCCCTGGGCACCGATCGCGGCCTGCGTCCGCCATCCGTACGACGCGATCGGCTCCTGGGCCACGAGCTTTCCCCACCTGCGCGACGCGGCCGTCACCGGCTTTCCCGTGGGGGGGCCGGCCGACCCGCTGCTCGGCGACGCCGAGCGGGAACGGCTCGCCGCGATCGCGGCCTGCGCCGACTCCGCCGTGCGCCGGGCGCTCCTCTGGCGGCATCTCGCCCTGCAAATCCTGGAGCAACGTCGGTGGCTGACGATCGTCCGCTACGAGGACCTCGTCGCCGATCCAGCAACGGTGGTCGCATCGCTCGTCGCCCGGCTGCCCGGCGGGCCCGGCGCCGTGGGGCTCGACGCGCTCCTGCCGTCGACGCCGAGCCGCAGCCGCGAGCGGCTCACGGAAGGCGATCGGGAGGCGATCCGCACGACCTGTGCCGCCGTCGCCGGGGAACTGGGCTACGAACTCTGAGGGGCCGGGGCGTGGCGGATCGGGTCGTGATCGAATGCGCTGCGGTTCCCGACCCTCCGCTCGAGGACCGCTTCGAGCTCATGGGCACAGTCACGGCCGCGGCGGCCGTCCGGTCGGTGCGCACGCGGGCCGGCCGGGTGGCAACGCTCGGCCCGGCGCAGCGGATCAGCGGCGGCCGCGAGCGCCGCGCGCTGCGGCTGGTGTCCTATCTGACCGATGCGGAGTTTCCCCGGGTGCCGCTCGTGATCGAGACCGCGGCGGGCGCTGACGAGGCCGTGGTGCACTGCCGCCCGGCCGACGCCGCTCCCTTCGGCCCCGTCCTCGACGCCGGGCTCCGGTTTCCATCCCGGGTGTGCATCGTGGCTTCCGGGCCCACCGCGGCGTCCACCCACCGCGCGATCCCCGCCGACTTTCACGTCGTCGCCGTCAACAAGGGGGTGCTCCTGCCGGGGCTGCGGGTCGACACCTGGATGATGAACCAGCTGACCAGCGACTCGCTCGCCTACTACGCCAGCGCCTCGCAGGCGTTCCCCGCCGGGCGGCGGATCTTCCGGCTCGCGACGGCCGTGGCCACCCGCGCGGAACATGCGGGTCGGTCCGACTGCCACTGGTTTGTGGCCCACCAGGCGGCCGAGGAGCAGCTCGACCCCGACCACGACCGGCCCGTGGGCACGTGCATCCGCTCCGGCGGCACCGTGACGGGCTGTGCCCTGCAGCTGGCCTTCATGCTCGGCGCCCGCGACATTCTCCTCTGCGGCGTCGACATGCGCGGCGACCGCTACTTCGACGGCACGCGCAACGACCGCGACCCGAAGGCGGGCGACTGGCAGCACGTGCGCGTGCTCGACCGGCTGATCGCGCAGCTGCGGCGTGACCACGGCGTCACGATCCGCACGCTCGGCGAGACGGCCCTCGGCGTGCCGCGGTTCAAAGCGGACGGCTGAGCTGCGGCCCGCCCGGTGGTCGAGCGGGGCGGGCAGCGGTACGATCTTCCGCGGTCGTCGCGCCGGGAACCGGCCACCGGCACAACGCCAGCGGGAGCGGCACGAACGGAGAGCCGATGCGGATCACGTTCACGCAGTCGGGCGGGTTCGCGGGCCTCGTCAGGCACGTCCGCCTCGACACGGCCGCGCTCGACGCCGCCGAGCGGCGCGCGGTCGAGCAGCTCGTCGCGGCCAGCACGCTGACCGCATCCTGGGAGCGGTTCACCGCCGCGGCCCGCGACGTGAAGCAGTACGAGATCGTCATCGAAGGCGACGGCGACGCAATCCAGGTCTGCTGCGACGACCGCTGCCTGCCGGAATCCGCCCGGCCGCTCGTCCGCTTCCTCGCGGACCGCTCCCGGCCGGGCCCGCCTCCCACGGCGACACGGCGGGCCGCTGAGTCCGGCGACCCTGAGCGGCGTGCCGCCGCCTCGGCCGCCTCGGCCGGCTGGGGGCGATTCACGGGCGTGGTCGTGGCCCGCTGGCACGACGACGGCCGCTCGATGACGCTCGTGGAGCCGTTCGGCTACGTCGATCCGCGGGCCGTCCACTGGGCCGCAGCGGCCGGCGCGGTCGTCGACGGCGCCAGCATCCCGCCGCCCTTCTGGTCGCTCATCGGCGGCCCGTTCGAGGGCCGATTTCGCAACGCCTCCGTCGTCCACGACGTGGCCTGCGTCGAGCGGTCGCGCGACTGGCGGGACGTGCACCGGATGTTTCACGACGCCTGCCGGTGCGGCGGCGTGGGCGCCGCGCTCGCCAACACGATGTACTACGCCGTCTGGCACTTCGGCCCGCGCTGGCGGTTCGAGGAACGGCAGGGCATCGTGGCCGGGCGGCCGGTCGTGGAGCGGGTGGCGATCGCGGAGCCGGTGCCGGAACCTCCGGCGGGGATCGCGCGGCAGGTCGCCGACTGGTTCGCGACCCACGACGTCGACGCCGACACGATTCCTGCGCTGCCGGTTCCGCCCCGCTGATCGGCGGCTGCTACGATGCCGGTCATGAGCGCAGCTACGGGTCACGACAGGGCATGGTGGCGGGACCCACGGGCGCGGTGGCCCGCCATCGTCGGCCTCGTCCTCGTCGGCAGCGGACTGGCGCACGTCGGCGTTTGGGGGGTGACGGGCGGCCCGTGGGAAGGTCCGGTCACGTGGCGGAAGCCGATCCTGTTCGGGATCTCGGGCGGACTGACCGCGGTCTCCGCGGGCTGGGTCTGGTCGCTCCTGCCGCGACGTCGCGGCGACGTGCTCCTCGCCGCCGCGATGGCGGGCACGCTGTTGATCGAGGTGCTGCTCATCGACCTGCAGGCGTGGCGCGGCGTGGCGAGCCACTTCAACCGCTCCACGCCGCTCGACTCGTTCCTGTACGACGCGATGGGCGTCCTCATCCTGTTCGTGTCGGCTGTGCTCCTCGACCTCACGGTCCGGCTGTTTCTTCTGCGCTGCTGCGCCGGCGCGCCGGCCATGCTGCTCGCCGCCCGGGCGGGCATGGTCCTGCTCGTGATCTCCTGCGGCCTCGGCATCTGGGTGGGTGTCAACGGCGACCTGCGGACGGCGGCGGGCCTGGCTCCGGACCGCTTCGGGGCCGCCGGCGTTGCGAAATTTCCCCACGGCGTCGCGATTCATGCCATCCAGTGGCTGCCGGCACTCGCCTGGGCGGCCCGCCATGCGGGGCTGTCCGCCGGCGCCAGCCTGCGGCTGGTGGCCGTGTCGGCGACCGGCATGACGCTCTTGCTCGGCTATGCGCTCGGGCAGACGCTCCTCGGTCGACCGCGGTTTCCCCCCGAAACCACGACCATCTTCCTGCTCGGGAGCGGAGCGGCCTGCCTGGTCGTCGCCCACCTGATCATCGCCGCGGCGGCAGGGGAAACGATCTTCCGCCGGGGCCGTTTGACCGCCGCACGGAACGATCCCTAGACTTTTTTTCAAGGGCAAGGCCGAAGCTGCTGCAACCGAGGGACTCGCGCCCGCCGGCTGCGGCTCTGGAGGGCCTGCCATGCAAGGACTGCACGGACCGTCCCGGCGCCGCCGGAAGCCAGCCGCGGGGTGCCGGACCCGTCTCGGACTCGAGGCCTGTGAGCGCCGCGTCGTCCTTGCCGCCGCCGGCCTCCTGCCCGCGTACGACATCGGCAGCCCCGCGGTCGCCGACATGTGGGTCGATCCCGTCGCCGGCGACGATGCAGCGGCGGGGGACACCCGCGCCGCCGCCCTGCGGACGCTCGCCGAGGCGTGGCGCCGCGTGCCGGCCCGGACCCCGCTCGTCCACGGTGTCCGCATCAACCTCGTGGCCGGCGTCTACGCCGCGGCGGACGTCCCCGGCTACTGGGAGAGCCGCCACGGGAGTTTCACGGCACCGGTCATCCTCCGGGCCGCCGACGGTGCCGGCAGCGCCCGGCTGCCGGCGCTCAATGTCTACGACTGCCGGTTCCTCTATCTCGACGGCCTGGAGATCACGGCCGGCGGCGGGGACGTCCTGCACCTCGAGTCCTGCCGCCACGTGCTCCTTCGCGATATGACGATCCGCGGCACGGGCGACATCGCCGCCTACGCCGCACCGCAGGAGGCGCTCAAGGCCAACCAGTGCCAGTTCGTGTACATCGAGAACTGCGACATCTCCGGCGCCTGGGACAACGCCGTCGACTTCGTCGCCGTGCAGCATGGCCATGTCGTCCGCAGCCGGATCCACCGGGCCGGCGACTGGGCGATGTACGCCAAGGGGGGCTCGGCCTACCTGACGATCGCCGGCAACGAGTTCTTCGCCGCCGGCACCGGCGGCTTCACGGCCGGGCAGGGGACCGGCTTCGAGTTCATGGTGTCGCCGTGGCTGCACTACGAGGCCTACGGGATCGCGTTCACCAACAACGTCATCCACGACACCGCGGGCGCCGGGATCGGGGTCAACGGTGGCTACAACATCCTCATGGCGCACAACACGCTCGTCGGCGTCGGCAGCCGGAGCCACGTCATCGAGGCGGTCTTCGGCAGCCGGTCGTGCGACGGCGACCGGGCGGCCTGCGCGGCCCGGCTCACCGCCGGCGGCTGGGGGACGGCCGGCGCCGGCGCCGAGGAGCCGATCCCCAACCGCAACGTGTTCATCGTCAACAACCTCGTCGTCAATCCTGACGGCGGCGGCAGCCGCTGGCAGCAATTCGCCGTGGCCGGACCGCGGACGCCCTCCGCAACGAGCAACGTGCCCTCCCCGGCCCGGGCCGACGACAACCTGCTGATCGCCGGGAACGTGATCTGGAACGGCCCCGCCGATCATCCGCTGGGCATCGACGGCGACCCGCTCGCCGTCGCCGGCGCCAACACGATCAACAGGCTGCGGCCGCTGCTCGTCGATCCCGCCCGCGGCGACTACCGCATCGCGGCCGGCGTCCCCCTGCCGGCCGCGGTCACGGTGCCCGCCTTCGACTGGGGCGACGCGCCAACCATGCCGGCGATCCCTGCCGGGTCGAGCGACACCCGCGTCCTGTACGACCATCGCGGTGCGCCGCGGAGCGGGCCACAGGTCGCCGGGGCATTCGCCAGACTGGCGGTCGATCCGACACCGCCGCCGCCCGCGGCGCCGCCGCCGGCCGACGCCGTTCGGCCCGTGGTGGTCGGCGTCGCCCTGCCGGCCGCCCGCATCCACCGGCGCGGCGAGTGGCTCACGTTCACGGTGCGATTCAGCGAGCCGGTATTCGTCACCGGCAGCCCGCGGCTGCGGCTGCAGGTCGGCGCGGTCGCCCGGTTCGCGACGCTGGCGGGGGGCTCGGGAACCACGGACCTGGTGTTCCGCTACCGGGTCGGCGCCGCCGACTTCGCCCCGCGCGGGATCTCCGTGAGCCGGCTCGTCGGACTTCCGTCCGGAACGTCGATCCGCGACGCCGCCGGCAACGCGGCCGTCGTCGGACTGCCGGCGCTTGTCAGCGCGGGGATCCGGGTGGATGGTCGCAGTCGGCCGCGGTCGATGCGTTGACTCCGGCGCTCCGGCCGTCGGCAGACGCAGCCGGCCGGCGCACCGCCGACCGCACGCGCTCCAGCCAGCGCCGCGCCCAGGCGAACTCCACCGCCAGGATGGCGAGGCCGAGCGGGATCACGACGACGGCCGGTCCCGGCAGGACGACCATCATGACGCCGGCGAAGAGCACGGCGACGCCGACGAACAGGATCAGGCCGCGACGGACGATGCGCAGCAGGCGGCCGAGCGAGTCGTGCATGTGGTGTGCGCAGCGAGCGGTGTCACCGGCGGCGGCGGGTGTGCCGCCGTCAGGCCGCAGCGACCGGGGTCACCGCCGCCGGGAGGATCTCCCGATCGTCGTGGAACTCGGTCGGCTGGTCTTCGGGACGGTCGCCGTACACCTCGTGCATGCCCGCGATCGCCGCCAGATACTCGTTGAAGTGCGGATCCATGATGAAAAGCCCTCCGTGGACAGGGAACTATACGCAGCAGACCGGCGGCGGTTCGATCTTGCCCCGTCCTCCCAGCCTGCCGGGAACGAGATCCGGTCCGCAGACGGCCGATGCCGGCTGCCGGGCCCATGACCGTCCTCCCTTCGGTAGTCGAGACTCGCGCCGCCGTCCACCTCGAGCCCCTGCCCGGTGATGAAACTGCTCGCGTCGGTGGCGAGAAACAGGCCGACGCGGCCGATCTCCGCGATGTCGGCCATGCGGCCGAGTTCCGCTGGCCGAGGACGGCGGTCATCGAGCTGACGTTGACGATCGTGCCCCGGGTGCGACGCAGGTGCGGGAGCGCATGGTGACACCTGGCGTAGGTGCCGAAGAAGTTCACCCGCAGGCCATCGAGCGCCGCGGCCGGCAGCCTCCCGGATACACTGCCCGTCCGGGCCGCAGTCGCAGCCCGGTTCGAGGCGGGGATCAGGGATGAAGATCGCGAAGACGTGGCATCTGTTCGCGCCGAATGTCTGGGCGCCGGTCGAGGTGTGCGCGGTGACCGTGTACCTCGATGCTGCGGACGCTGAGACGCCGGTCGGCAGCCTGCGCGCCGCCGTCGATGAGAGCCTTCCCGAACGGGCCGAACTGTTCCCCGCGCCCATCGCTCCCGAGCTGCCCGGCCCGGCCTGTCTCGTCGAGCTGCTCGGCCAGGTCGCCCTGACGCTCCAAGCGATCGCCCGCGGCCCGGCCGGCCGGTTTCTCCTTGCCCGCGCCGCGGCAGACGACGCCGGCTCCACGCTCGTGATCGAGGCCCGCGACCCGGTGCTCATCGTCGATTGCCTCGAGGCGGCGGCCGCGATGCTCGAGACGCTGCAGGTCGGCGGACGGCCCGCAGCCGAAGCGATCCGCGCGTCGCTCGTCGAGCGGGCCGACGACGTCTGCCTCGGTCCGAGCACGATGCTCATCGTCGACGCGGCAGCCGCCCGTGGCATTCCCTGGCGCCGGCTCGGCGACCTGAGCCTCGTGCAGTTCGGCCACGGCCGGCGGCAGCGCCGGATCTGGACGGCCGAGACCGATCGGACGCCGGCGATCGCCGAGGCGATCTCGCGCGACAAACAGTTGACTCGGCAACTGCTGGCCGCCGCCGGCGTGCCAGTGCCGCGCGGCATGCTCGCCGCGTCGGCGGCCGAGGCCTGGCGGGCCGCCGAGGCCGTCGGCCTGCCCGTCGTGGTCAAGCCGCTCCACGGCAACCACGGCCGCGGCGTGTTTCTCGAACTCACCGACCGGGCCGGCGTGGAACAGGCGTACGCCGAGGCCGTGGCGGAGTCACGCCCCGGCGCGGCCGTGGTCGTCGAGGAGCACATCCCCGGCATCGAGCACAGGCTGCTGGTGGTCGGAGAGCGGATGGTCGCCTGCGCCCGCGGGGAACACCTCCACGTCAGCGGGGACGGCCGGCGGACGATCACCGCGTTGATCGACGCCCAGCTCAACAACGATCCCCGGCGCGGCCGCACCGAAACGCTCCCCAACAAGACGATCGAGACCGACCCCGGCGTCCGCGCGGAGCTCGCCCGGCAAGGACTCGGACCCGACTCGATCCCTGCGGCCGGTCGCCGCGTGCTCGTCAAGCGGATCGGCTCCCACGGTCCCGACGTCACCGATCTGGTCCACCCGGAGATCGCCCGCATCGCCGTCCGCGCCGCCCGCACGCTCGGCCTCGACATCGCCGGCATCGACCTTGTCGCCACCGACATCACGCTGCCCGCCGGGCCCCAGGCCGCGCGGATCTGCGAGGTCAACGCCGGCCCCCAGCTGCTGATCCACGCGCAGCCGAGCGCCGGCCCGCCGCGGCCCGTGGGCGCCGAGATCGCCGCCATGCTGTTCGCGGCCGGCGAAACGGGCCGCATTCCCGTCGCGGCCTTCCTCGGCTGCCGGGAAGCCGACCTGCCCGCGATGCTGGCCAGCCGCCTGGAGGATGCCGGGCTGACCGCGGCGGTCACCGGCCCGGCCGGAAAATGGGTCGCCGGCCAGCGCTGTTCGACCGCGGACCATGCCACTCCGGCCGCCGCCCGGGACGCGCTGGTGGCCCCCGACATCGACCTGCTCGTCTGTGCGCTCGACTGGCAAAGCATCGCCGCCGCGGGCCTGCCCATGGACCGGATCGACCTGCTCGTGCTCGGCCCGCTGCCCGAGCGGACGGCCGCTGCGGCCGGCGCCACGGTGGAGGCCGTCGTCAGGCTGCTGGTGGCGGCCGTGCCGGCGTCTGGCATGATCGTGTGCGACGCCACCCCCGCGTGGGCGGCCGACCATGCCCGGCGCGGGCTGGCCGACGTGGTCGACGCCGCCGCGCTGCCTGGCGCGGGCGACCTCGCCGCCCGGCTGGCGGCTGTCGTCGCCCCGTTCCCCGCCATACCGAGGAGAGCCGATGCCATTCTGCGATGAGTCCTTCCTGCTCGCGACGCCCGTGGCGGCCGACCTCTACGAGCGGGTGGCGTCACGGCAGCCGATCGTCGACTACCACTGCCACCTCAGCCCGCGGGACATCGCCGAGGATCGGCGCTTCGAAAACCTGCATGCCATCTGGCTCGACGGCGACCACTACAAGTGGCGGGCGATGCGGGCCGCCGGTGTGAGCGAGGAGGCGATCACGGGCCCGGCGCCGGCCCGGGACAAGTTTCGCGCCTGGGCGGCGACGGTCCCGCAGACGCTGCGCAACCCGCTCTTCCACTGGACGCACCTCGAACTCCGCCGGCACTTCGGCATCGAGGACCTGCTCGAGCCGGCCAGCGCCGACCGGATCTGGGACGAGGCCAACCGGCAGCTCGCCGGCGGCGACCTCACGGCCCGCGGTATCCTCGCCCGGATGAACGTCGCGTTCGTCGGCACCACCGACGACCCCGCCGACACGCTCGACTGGCATGCGGCGATCGCCGGCGCGGGCTGCCGCACGCGGGTCGTGCCGACGTTCCGCCCCGACGCGGCGCTGAAGGTCGGCCAGCCGGACCGGGTCCGGGCCTGGGCGCGGCGGCTCGCCGACGCGGCGGGCCGTGGCACGGACACGTTTGCAGGGCTGCTCGCCGCGCTGGAGAAACGGCATGCCGACTTTGCCGCCGCCGGGTGCCGGAGCAGCGATCACGGTCTGGAATCGATCCCCGTCGTGGACTGCACCGATGCCGAGGCGGCGCGGATCTGGGAGCGGGCCTGCGCCGGGGCGGCGGCCACGCCGGCCGAGGCGCAGCAGTTCGCCCTGCGCATCCTGCTCCACGTCGCCCGGCTCAATCATGCCCGGGGCTGGGTGACGCAGCTCCACCTCGGGCCGTTCCGCGACCCCAATCCGCTCCTCGCCCACCGCCTCGGCGCCGACGCCGGCTGCGACACGATCGGCGACGCCCGGCAGGGGCCGGGCCTCGTCCACTTCCTGGCGACGCTGGCTCACGAAGAGACGCTCGGCCGCACGATCCTCTACAACATCAACCCCGCCGACAACGCCCTGTTCGCCGCCCTGCCCGGCTCGTTCCAGGATGGCGTCATCCCCGGCAAGATCCAGTGGGGCAGCGGCTGGTGGTTCATGGACCAGGAGCGGGGCATGCGCGAGCAGATGAACATGCTCTCCGACCTCGGGCTTCTCTCCCGGTTCGTGGGCATGGTCACCGACTCGCGGTCGTTCCTCTCCTACCCGCGGCACGAATACTTCCGGCGCATCCTTTGCGACCTCCTCGGCGCGGACGTGGCGACGGGCAGGCTGCCCGCGCGGCAGGACTGGCTGGACCGGCTCGTGGCCGACGTCTGCCACGGCAACGCCGCCGCGTATTTCGGCGTCAGCGCCGGTCAGGGCTGACGGGGTCGCGGGAGAACTGCACCCGCACGTCGGGATGCGTCGTGTAGAGCCGGTGTCGCGTGCCGTCGAAGATGAGCGTCGCGCTCGACCGCTTCGGGTGCAGCGGATCGACGGGCAGAATCGGGTTGCCGGCGTACTTTTCCCAGTGGACGAGGTCGGTGCTCGTGGCGATGCAGGTCTGCCAGCAGCTGCGGTCGGCGACCGGGCTGGCATGGTAGTAGGCGTAGTAGCGGCCGCGAAACCGGAGCACCTGGTCGAAGGCGACGCCGTGGCGGTCGTAGGGTTCCGGCCCGCAGGCGAGCACCGGCTCGTCGCTCGAGTTGGTGAACGTCCGCAGGTCGCGGGAGGTGGCCAGCCAGACGCCGTCGTCCTGCCGCTCGTAGAACAGGTGCCAGACGCCCCGCTCGCACCACACCGCGGGCGTCCCGCGCGGGCCGGCGGCGATCGGCCGGCCGTCGGTGCCGCGGATATCGAGCGGTCCCGCCGGCTCCCAGCGGACGTGATCGCGGGACACGAGCAGGTGGGCGATGTCCTTCTCCCCCTCGGCGAACATGAACCACCGGCCGGCGCCGCGAACGACGCACACGTCCTCGACCCACCGGTCGCGGACGAGGGGATTGGCGACATCGCGCCGCCAGTTGAGGCCGTCGCAACTGATGGCGTGGCCGAGCCGCCGCAGCCGGCCCTGGTCGCGGTTCGAGCCGGTGTACCAGAGGTGCCACGCGCCACCGTCGCGCACGATCCAGCCCCGTTCGCGCAGGTCGCGGTCCCAGGAATCCGGTCCGCCGCCGGCGAAGAGGGGCGTGGCCGAAGGCGGCCCGAACTCGACGAGCTCGGCCGGAAACGCACCGTCATCCGCCCGGCTCCCCTCCACGACGGCGGCGAGGCACACGGCCAGCACGGTCGCGGCCGTCAGACCGCGCCGGGCCGTCACGGGGCGCATGGCGAATGACTCAGCGCATCGGATCTGCGGTCGCATGCGAACAGCATAGCCTGCCGCGCCGGCAGTCGACCCAGCCGCGGCGCACGACGATGGGCAAAAGGTGCCAGCCACCAAATCTGGGCAATCTGCCAGCTTCTCCAGATTTGGTGGCTGGCACCTGTGCGGGTCCGATCTCACATGCGTCTAGTCCGATCTGGGGGGGCCGGTTAGTGCAACATAGTTTCTGTAAATCGCCGGTGCGTGCCCGTCCGAGTCGAGCGTAGCGAGACGAGGGCGGGCACGCACCGGCGGCCCGAGTTGAAGAGGTGGGCCATCGAGGTTTTCTTGGAAGTGTCTTACTCCACCAAGAAGGAACCTGCGATGACCCACCAAGATGAATGCCCAGCGATCAACGACCTCACGGCCCTGCTCATCGAGCACGGCCCGGACGCGTTTAGCACTGCCCTCGCCACGTTCCTGAATCACGCGATGCACATCGAACGCGAGCATGTGCTCAAGGCCGAGTCTCATCAGCGAACCGACGCTCGTCGGCACGGTGGAGCGAGGGGGCGAGCCCAACCCCGACATTCTTCCCGCGGTCCGCACAGACGATCTCCAGACGGTGGCTTTGGAGACGCTCGTGCGCATGAAGCTCAATGCGTTTCGACGCAAGGATCAGGTCCACATTCTCGACATGCTCTCCCTCGGCATGAACGACGCCTCATGGCTCGATCGCTACCCCGAACCGCTCCGCCAGCGGCTCCATTAGTTGCTTGACGATCCAGACGGCTGACAAAAAGGTGCCGGCCACCAAATCTGGAGATCTTGAAATCGGGGACGCGAGCGGATTCCGCGGGTGAACGAGTGCTGCACCACTGGACGACATTGAAATCCGCTCCCGTCCCCGATTGTGCTCCCCGGTGTCTGGCCGCCGACGTCTGACCTGCCGATTGGTCCGCATGCCGGGCACTCAGGCCCATTCCGGGTATTCACAGAAGAGACGTTCCCCCAACGAGCAGAGCTGCCCCGAACGCGTGGCGTCACTCAGGCTTCTTTTCCGCCTCGGCCTTCTCGCGGGCCTTGCGCTCCGCGATCTCGGCGTCCATTCTTCTTCGAAACTCACCGGTTGTCCGGGACCACGAATCCCAACGGGTGATGTCCGCCTTCGCCTCTTCGTACGACTCGCCATGATCTTCGAGCCACTTCACCAGTTCGTGAAACCCTGCCCGCTGCTCGGGGGGGTACTCGTGCAGGCGACGTTCCTGGCCAGCGACGACGTGAATCAGCTGCCTGTACTCATTGTGCTGATATGTTCGATGATCCGCCCCAGCCTCGAGCATCATCAGCGCGAGCTTAAACTGCCCGAACCAGGTCACAGCCTGCATAACGGGGGTCCCTCCCGAGAAGCGATCGTTCATGTCGGCCCCCAAGTCAATAAGCCGGCGAATTTTTGCCGCCTTGTCACCACCGCCGCGGGTGATCACTGCAAACAACGGCGTTTGAGAAAACCCCAACAGTCCGGTATGCCGAATGTTTGGGTCCCCGCCATTGTCAAACACCGCCTCAAAGTAGCCAGGAGGCGATGTCTTGCAGGCCGTGATTGTCACCGAGTCTCCTCGGCTGATGTGCTGCCTGGTGTTGAACTCCCCTTCGACGATCACGTTGGGGTTCGCGCCGTGTTCGAGCAGCCACTTGAACCGTGGCAGGTGGTTGTCCGGAAACGCCCACAAGAGCGGCGTCATCTTGTCTTTGCCCTGGGCGTTGACGTCGGCCCCCGCGTTGACGAGCCGCTCCATCTCGGCAAGATCGTTGGCCTCGATCGCTTTGCAGACCGCGATCACCTGTGGATCAGTGAAATAATCATCTGCCTTCCACCGCCATCGCTGGTGGGTCGTCCGTTCAGGCAGTAGGTTCATTGCGCCGCAGCCTGCGGCGGGCAAGCACAATGCGACTGCCATGAGCGAAGCCGGCCAACGCATGGGCTCACTCTGCCTTCTGCTCGGCCTCGGCCTTCTCGCGAGCCTTACGCTCCGCGATCTCGGCGGCCATTTTCCGATCATATTCCCCCGACGTCCGGCCCCACGAATCCCAACGGGCTATATCCGCCTTCGCCTCTTCGTACGACTCGCCATGATCCTCGAGCCATTTGATCACGGCCGCACGGTCCTCCTGCATCTGGGGAGTCAAGGCCTTCAGGCCAACAGTGCCAAACTCCTGCCGCACGACGAGATGAATCAGTCGCTGGCACTCATGCCGATCGTACGTCCGGAAATCCGCCCCGGCCTCGAGCATGATCAGCACCAGGTCGTTCTGCTTGAACCAACTTGCCGCCTGCATCGGTGGCGTGACTCCATCGGACAACGTATTCATGTCAGCCCCCGCCGCAATCAGTCGCTGCACCTTCTCTCTCCTGTTCCGGCCGCCTGCGGTTATGACGTTGAAAAGCGGGGTGGCATCGCGTCCGCTCGCCCCCGTCCGACGAAGGTTCGGATCGCCGCCGTGATCGAAGACGGCATCGAAATATCCGGCGAAGTGAGTCTCGCATGCCATGTGCGTGACCGATTCCCCGGCAGAAATGTTCCCCTTGGTGCCGAAGTCGCTCTCCACGATGACGTTCGGATTCGCACCGTGCTCGAGGAGCCATTTGAAACGCGGCAGGCGGGTGTCTGGAAACGCCCACAGCAGCGGCGTCATTTTATCTTTGCCCTGAGCGTTGACGTCGGCTCCCGCTTTGATGAGCCGCTCCATCTCCGAAAGATCGTTTGCCTCGATCGCTTTGCAGAGTGCGATCACCTTTGGATCGGTGAAGTAGTCTTCGGCCTTCCAGCCGTAGCGCTGATGAAACGTCCGGCCCGGCAGCACACTGAGGGCGTCGCAGCCCGGTGCCAAGCACGCGATCATTGTGGCGATGGACAGAGCTCTCAGAGTGGACGTCGGCTTGTTCACAACCACTGCCCCGGAGTTGCCTGCAACCGTCTCAAATCATCCAGGCTGTAACCCAGCATATCCAAGGTCGGCGTGTCTTCCTTCACGAGAAGGCCGTACAACACGACGGTCATCTTGTGACATGTGAACATGATGTCAGCAGCGACCGTGCCGAAGCTCGGTAGTCCTGCGACAGCCATGGAGACGTCGTACGGACTGTCAAGTTTCGTCATGGATCCAACCGGTGCAATCAGGACCCAGTCCAAGCCCACGAATGCCACCTGCTGAACTCGCGTGAGGATGTCGTAGTCCACAAAATAGGCGTCGATGGTTTTTCGGGCGTTAGAGAGGTTGGCCAGCGCCCCGGGGTAGATTTCGTACCCATACAGCAATGGATCGATCGAAACAACGCGAAACGGCGTGCCGTTGTCAACCGACGTCAGCAATGTACCCGGATTGAGCCAACTCGCGTTAAAGGTGTCCGCGGGTGCCCCTGCGACAACTGCGGCCGCGCTTGCCAAGCCGCCACCGAGCGAGTGGCCGGTCACGACCAACTGGCCTTGCGGGATTTTTGGATTCCGGGCAAGCCCGTTGGCGATCTTCATCGCCTCGGTGTACTGCGGCGCTTGGCGGCCAATCGCCTGCTTCGCGTTGTTGGCCCAGTCCCCATCCGTGAAGGGATTGTTGTCATCCGTGCCACCGAAGGCCAGCACGTACTGATCCTTCCCCGTGATGTAATCCTGGTACACCATCGCTTTGAATCCGGGAACATTCGGACTCAGCGGAAACTCGTCGCCGTCGCCCAAGTCAAGATCTTTTGGCGACTTCGGCTGCAGACTGAACTTCGGCATATCGGCGAACGCGTACACGCCCCGCGACGCCAGGGCGTTGCGAACTTCCTGCCGCGTGTGCAGCGCGTGGTAGAAGGAGTCTTCATTGGCCACGATGTACTTCACCTCGTCGAACGCGGCGGCGTCGCCGTTTACAACCAGCGTACCGCGAATCCGTTCGTCAACCCGCGGTGAGGCCTCGACGCCTGCGAGCGTCTTCAGTCGTGCGTTCTCGCGGATGCCCTCGGCCCAGATCGTAATGGTCCCGGTCTGGGGGTTGTAGTTGAGGTCCGACAGCCTGCAGAAGATGCCGGGCAGGATTTGATCGCCACCCTCGGATACCGGAGCGGGGTTTCGCAGGGCGTCAGCCAGAACGCGGTTCCACAGCCGCACCTGGCCCGCGATCCCCGTGGCATTCCAGTCGACCCGCACGCCGACGGCCGGGGCGTTCTTCGGCAGTCCGGTCGCAAGCTCCATGACGATCGGTGTCAGGGGCCGGCGTGGGTTGGCCAGCATGATCAGTTTGCCGATGCCATGGTCATGATCTTCGAGGATGTCCTCCCACTCCGAACGCGCGGGCGGCAAGAAGTCGTTGTTGTTGTCGCTGTCGATATCGACATCGATTGTTCCGGGATAGGGTTGCACGGTGAGCCTGACCGTGTCGGTGACGTGCCCGGCGTTGGGAAACGCAGCCGTGACGAGGGTCGTCCCGGCAGAGCGACCCTCGGCATAGAACCTGCCGCCTGTGGCGGTCGCCACGCCACTGGCGATCGGCCCGCGGCGGTCGGGAAATTTGTAGAGCCTGACGATCGAGT
>BJHK01000038.1 GCA_014192425.1 Planctomycetia bacterium
CGAGTGGCGCCCGCGTCGGAAACGTGTGCAGGCCGGGCGAGATCGACTGCCCGATTTCGACGCAGAACGAATTGAATCCCGACCAGGCGAACTGCCCCACGAAACTGGTGGGTACATTCGCGGGCCGTAATGGATGGATCACAGGAATGCGGTCAAACATCGAAATGTTGTTCTCGAGCCTGGCCGTGGTGGAGAGCATGCAGCGGGATTCGAGCGGCTCGGCAGCGAGGTGCGGAGCACGAGTGGCTGGCCGTGCGGTGCGGCGCTGGCGGGCTTGGCTGGCTTGGCCATCTTGGCGACGGGCTGCGCGCGAGAAGCGGCTGAATGCCGCGACGAGGCCGCGGGGCGACATGGTGCAGATCCTTGGTGCGGGAGGGATGACCAGGGGCGGGGGCCGTGTCAGCAGCCCGGGGAGCCGCTGGCGAGGCGGGGCGTACACTACCGGGGGGGGGAGGGGGGCGTCAAGGGGCCGCGCGATGAGAAGATGATGAGGCACACCTTCCCCGCCCCAAACGCCGTCCGACGAGGGTTCGGATCACCGCCGTGATCGAGAAGCCGTTTGAAACGCGGCAGGCGGTTGTCTGAAAACGCCCACACTAGCGGCGTCATCTCGTCCTTGCCCTTGCGACGCTGGTGCCTGTCCTTTTGGGCTCTTCCGAGTGAAGAGCGTGCGGGAGACCGAAGTCCTGGGGGCACTCACGCGTCTTCGCGAACTCCTGCAGGGCGACGTCGGACGTACCGGTTATGCCCCCAGCCAACTCACGGCCGCCGCAGGCGTCATGATGGGAATTCCCCGAAGCTCGCCGATCCCGAGAAGATGGGCATCGCCCGAGACGATCGCGTCGGCACTGCCGCCAACGGCCGTCGCCAGCACGCTGTCGTCATCGGGATCGGCGAGGATAACGGGGCCAATTGCCGAAGGCGCAACCAGCCGCACCAGCGCCGCATATCCATCAAAGAGATCATCGGCGTTTGCATTCAGCTTGGCCAACTGGCCGGAAAACGTTCGCCGAGACAACACGCCTTGCAACTCATCCAAGAGCGGAACGCTCGCGATGATGAGTGCCTTGCCGGCCGCAGCCGCATCGATCAATCGCCCTGGCACCCCGCCCCAGATGAGCCCGGATACAGCGGTGTTCGTATCAAGCACCAGCCGCACGACGCCGCTCCGCACGATACGCCGCGATCTCCGCATCGATCTCTTCGGCCGTCATGGGAGGCGTTCCGGCTGCAGAGAGTTTCTGCCGCGTCGCTTGCATCTTGGCGACGCGGGCTGCCGCGAGCCGTTCGCGCAGGATCGCCTCGATCGAGCCGGTCTCGAGCAAGCCTTCGGCCGCAGCCTCCTTGGCGAGGGCGTCAGAAATCGTGATTTGAACGGTGGTCATGGCAGGCTCCTCCGTGGATACCCCCGGATTATACGCGGAAAACGAGGCGGACTGGATACATCACCCCTGCCGGCCAGGCCCTGCAGAGATGATCCAACCGTCGGCCTTTGGGAGTTGACACGTGATACCCGGTCCCCGCCCACGGTTTACGACGGGGTGCCTGTTGAACGGCCGTCTCATGCCGCCTCTCGTTCAGAACGTCCACGGAGCTGAGGGTGGCCGTGAAAACACCGAGGGGAGCCACGGCGCTCGCTATCGGGAACAGTGGCAAGTTGGGCGATGCCGCGACCGGTGGGCATGCGGTCGGCGGACATGCGGCACGCCGAGATGCCACCGGCGACTGCTGCGACTCATGCGACCAACCGCGATCTCACGACACCTCCCGGATCGCTTGGGCCACACTCATGGCTCGGGTGGGCGAGGAGTTTCCGCTCCAGTGCCCGGCGTGCCGCCTCCGCTTTGCCCTGCGCGAGGCCCGCCCACCTACTGGGAAGAGCTCGGACAAGCCCACGACGACCGGGCATTCTTCCAAGCGACGGATAGACGAACTGCCCGTGATCGACATCCACAGGCTCTGAGCGGTGCCGGACGCGAGGGCACCACCAAGCCACCAGACTCGGAGAGACTCCGCGCCGACACGAGAAAAACGCCACTCCAGAGAGATAAGGCAGCCGATCCCGGGAACCGCTTTTTGGGCCGGGGCAGGCCCGGGAGGCGGGAGCAACCGGCTCACGAGCCGCTCGTCAGCCGGGTGAGCGTTGCCGCAGTGCCATTGACCGGGCTATCCTGCGATCATGCCCCGAGACAGAACGTGGATCACCTGTGCATGCTGTGGCCATAAGACCGTCACGGATGAGTGGGATACCTGCTCAATCTGTGGCTGGTGTTGCTATTTTCCGCAGGAATGCGGCCCCGATATTTCGGGCTTTGGCAATGGACGCTTGACCCTCCGCAAAACGCAGCAGACCTTCTTAACGTGTGGCAATTGTGCGGGGACGCCTGAGGTGCTGACCGGCCGCCGGCGGAGACGTCGCCACCCACGCCTGTCGGAGCTCCAACGCGATCCTGAGTGGCGTGCGTTCCCTGCGAAGCGAAATCCCGTCGAAGACGCCACGGCCTGGCGGCGGACGATCGTGCGCCTGTACATGGATTGCCCCTGTTGCGGCTACGAGACGCATGTGTCGACAGGCCACGAGTGCCGCATCTGTCGCTACTATTTCAGCTGTCATGCAGGCATTGGAGACGCAGACTCGCGACACCCGAAGACAAACCGCGGGCTGTCGTTGCGCGAATGCCAACAAAACTTTCTCAAGTACGGGGCGTACTCGCCGGAAGTCGCACACCTGCGGACCGAGCCGGGACCGGGCGATGAGCGGAGGCTGCACTGGAAGGTGTTCCCTGCTCGTGGGCCGAGCCGCAAGGGGTAAGGCCTATTTCCGCCTGCAGTTCGAGCAGGGCCCGGCGGAAGTCGGCCTCCTTGAGGGCCGGCTTGCCCCCGGTGACGGCGTCGCCGAGGCCGCGGGCCAGCGCCGCGTAGTCGATGGCGGTGACCAGTTGTCGGTGCTCATCCCGGATCCGAATGCCAATCTGGAAGCCGAGCGCGTAGCCCATGTCGGCAGCCGATCCGCCGGGCTTCGCGGCATTCGCCGGGGCCGCGCCGTGCTCACAGACAGGCACGTCCGCCTGACGCGCATGCCGGGCACCGGCATGCCGAGTTCGAGAAAATCACCGCCGCCGAGTTCCTCCCCGCGCTCCTCGGCCGTCCGCAGCCCGGGGCCGGCGGGACGCGGGCGCATCAGCCGGCGCGGCCGAGGAAAAACAGGAACGAGTCGGCGAGCGCCAGCCACGAGGCCTCGATCACGTTCTCGCTGACGCCCACCGTGCCCCACACCCGTTCGCCGTCTGTGCTCTCGATCGACACCCGGACCTTGGCCGCCGTCCCTTCCTGGGCATTGATCACGCGAACCTTGTAGTCGAGAAGATGCATGCGGGCGACCGCCGGGAAGGCCGGCGCGACCGCCTTGCGAACGGCGGCGTCGAGGGCGTTGACCGGGCCGTCCCCCTCGGCCACCTCGTGCCGCTCCTCGCCCCCGACCTGGAGCTTGACGGTCGCCTCGGTGCGGACGTCGCCGCCCGAGCGGCTCTCGACCGCCACGTTGTAGGCGAGCGTGGTGAACGCGGGGTGGAAGGTGCCGGCGCAGCGATCGACGAGGAGGTCGAACGACGCGTTGGCGGCCTCGAACTGCCAGCCCTCGTTCTCCAGCCGGCAGACCTCCGCCAGCACGGCGTCGAGCAGGGCCCGGTCGTCGCGGACGTCGGGACGGGTGACGAGGGCGGCGATGTTCGACCGCCCGGAGAGCTCGCTGACGAGCACCCGCCGCGAGTTGCCCACCGCCTCCGGGGCGATGTGCTCGTAGGATGCCGCCGCCTTGCTCACCGCATGGACGTGCATGCCCCCCTTGTGCGCGAAGGCGCTCGCGCCGACGAACGGCTGGCTCGCCCGGTAGGTCATGTTCGCCGTCTCGTAGACGAACCGCGACAGCTCCGTGAGGTGCCTGGTGCCGGCGTCACCGAGGAGGGCGTGCCCCGGGCACTTGAGCGCCAGGTTGGCGATCACCGAGATCAGGTCGGCGTTGCCGCAGCGCTCGCCGATGCCGTTGATCGTCCCCTGGACCTGGGCCGCCCCGGCCGCGACGCCGGCCAGCGAGTTGGCCACGGCGAGGTCGCAGTCGTTGTGGCAGTGGATGCCGAGCGGCACGGACAGGCCGGCCGTGGCGACCGCGGCCGCCGCGGCGCGGACGAGGGCCGCGATCTCGTCGGGGAGCGTGCCGCCGTTGGTGTCGCAGAGGACGATCCGCGTGGCTCCGGCCCGGGCGGCGGCCAGGATCGTCTCCGCCGCGTAGCCGGGGTCGAGCTTCCAGCCGTCGAAGAAGTGCTCGGCGTCGTAAAACACCTCGCGGCCGGCGGTGCGGAGGTGGGCCACGGTGTCGGCGATCATCGCCAGGTTTTCCTCGCGCGACACACCGAGGACTTCGGCCACGTGGAAGGCGGAGGTCTTGCCGACGATCGTCACGACCGGCGTGCCGGCGTCAAGCAGGGCCTGCATGCCCGGGTCATCGGCCGCCGCCATCCCCCGGCGCCTGGTCATGCCGAAGGCGACGACCCGCGAGCGGCCGAGGTCGAGATCGCGGACGCGGGCGAAGAACTGGGCGTCCTTCGGATTGGAGAGCGGATAGCCCCCCTCGATGAAGTCGATGCCCGCCGCGGCGAGTCGCCGGGCGATCGCCAGCTTGTCCTCGAGCGAGAAGTTGATTCCTTCTCCCTGACTGCCGTCACGGAGCGTGGTGTCGTAGATCTCGATCGTGCGCATGAAGACCACTTGCTACCGAGAGCATTCCACAATCGATGGAACGCGCCGCCGGATCGGGGACGTCGTCGAGAATACTTGGCCTGCGGGGCGACGGCAAACGTTCTCGTGCCACGGGGCCGCGACGCGATCAGTCGTCGTCCCCGGCATCATCCTCGGCGTCGTCGGCGTCCGCGTCGTCTTCAGCGTCCTCCCACTCGTCGCCGTCGTCGTCCGCAACGGCATCGGCATCGACGTCGTCGTCCTCGTACTGCTCGTCATCCGACTCCGCGTCGTCGCGGTCGGCATCGTCATCCTCGTCCACGTCGTTGCCGGCCAGCATCGGGGCCGGGGCGGGGTGCGGCTTGATCTTGAGTTTGCGCGGAGCCGGGTCGGGGGGCAGGGGGGCGGCGCCGGTCCGGGCGGCCCATTGCTCCATCGTGACCAGCACCTCGCGGGCCTGCGAGCCGGCGTACTGGCCGACGACGCCGTCCTCCGCCATGAAGTCGATGAGGCGGGCCCCGCGGCCGTAGCCCACGCCGAGGGCGCGCTGGAGAAGCGACACGCTGCCCCGGCCCTCGCGGATCACCACCTCGACGGCCGCCTCGTAGAGGTCGTCCTTGTCCTTCGGACTCGGCCCCGCCTTGGCCCCCTCGCCGGCCGCCGCCGCCGGCTGGAGGTTGACCAGTTCCGCCGCGTACTGCGGCTCGCTCGTGCCGATCGCCGCCATCACGCCATTGATCTCGTCGTCGCTGACGAACGTTCCCTGGCCGCGCAGGATCTGGCTCGTGCCGGGAGACAGGAAGAGCATGTCGCCGTTGCCGAGGAGCCGGTCGGCGCCGCACTCGTCGAGGACGACGCGGCTGTCGGTGCGGCTGGCGACCTGGAACGCGATCCGAGCGGGGAGGTTGCTCTTGATCAGGCCCGTGATCACGTCGACCGTCGGCTTCTGCGTGGCGAGGATCAGGTGGATGCCCACCGCCCGGCTCTTCTGGGCGAGGCGGATGATGTGCTGCTCGATCTCCTTGCCGGCGGTCATCATCATGTCGGCGATCTCGTCGGCGATCATGACGATGAACGGCATCGTGGTCGGGATCGCGGCCGCCTCCTCGGGGCCCGGCGGATCCATCCGCCTGAGGATCTCCTCGCGGCCGAGCTGGTTGTATTGCGTCAGGTGGCGGACGCCCACCTTGGCGAGCAGGGCGTAGCGCTCCTCCATCTTCTCCACCGCCCAGGCGAGAATCGCCTCCGCCTTGCGCATGTCGGTGACCACCGGATGCATCAGGTGCGGCAGCGACTTGTAGGGGGTGAGCTCGACCATCTTCGGGTCGATCATCAGCATGCGCACCTCGTCCGGCCGGCGGGTCATGAGCATCGAGACGATGATCGAGTTCAGGCACACCGACTTGCCCGTGCCCGTGCGGCCGGCGATGAGAAGGTGGGGGAGGCTGGCCATGTCGACGACCATCGGATTGCCCGCCACGTCCTTGCCGAGGTAGATCGGGATCTTCATCGCCCGACTCTTGGCCTGCGTCTCCTCGATCACCTCGCGGAGCCGGACCATCTGCCGGGTCGTGTTGGGAACCTCGATGCCGACCGAGTTTTTCCCCGGGATCGGCGCGACGATCCGGACGCTCGGCACGCGGAGCGCGATCGCCAGGTCGTCGGCGAGGTTGGCGATCTTCGCCAGCCGCAGGCCGGCCTCGAGCTCGATCTCGTACTGCGAGATGACCGGGCCGGTCTCGATCTCGACGACGCGGACCTTGAAGCCGAAGTCGGCGAACGTCTTTTCGAGCACGCGGGCCCGCTCGCGGACTTCCTGCTCCTGCTCCTCGAGCTGGAGGTGCTCCGTGGGGAGGAGGAGGTCGAGCGCGGGGAGCTCGTAGTCGGCGGACGGGTCGGGCGTCAGCTCGAGCGGCTCGGGCGCCCGGCGCCGGCTGGAGAGCGTGCGGATCGGTACGGCCGGGCGGGCGGGTGCCGCCGCGGGCTCGTCGGCCTCGTTGTCCGCCGCGACACTGTCGCTCTCGTCCTCGATCCCTTCGTCGACCGATTCGTCGTCCGTCTCGTCCGCGACCGGCGGCGGCAGGAGCGGCGGCCGGCGGCGGACGCGGATCGTCGGGCCGGGGCTGGTCTCGTCATCGTCGGCATCATCCGCGCTGGTGTCGATCCCATCGTCCTCGTCATCCTCGGCGTCCTCGGCGTCGTTCGACGTCCGGGCAAACCGGCCGCGCAGGCCGGCGAAGGGGGCCGGCGCCAGGTCGGCGGCGTCGGCACGAGACCGGCGCAGGCCGGCGACAGCGGAGCCCGCGGCCCGCAGGCCGCCCAGGCAGCGGCGAACGAATGCGACCAGGCCGCCCGCCGCTGCGAGTGGCAACGGATCGAAGGCGATGAACAGGCCGGCGGCGCTGACCGCCGCAAGCACGATCGCGGCCCCGGTCCGCGCCAGATACGCCTCAGCGAGGAATCGCCCCATCGCTCCGATCCGGCCGCCCGGCCCCCACAATGGCCGTTCGATCCAGTCGGGGAGAAACAGGGCGAGGAGGGTGCAGATGCCGACGAGAACCACGATTCCGGCGGCCGTCCGCAGCGGCAGATCGGGCAGGGGCCGGCGCCGCAGCAGCGCCGCATCGATGGCCACGAGACCGACGACGAGGCACCAGGCGGCGAGCCCGAGCGATTCGAAAAGTCCGGTGGCGGCGACGGCGCCGATGAATCCGCAGGCGTTGGCAGCCCGGGCGTGCGGTGGAAACATCCGCGCGGCCGGCGGGTCGGCCGGATGGAACGTCGCCAGCGCCACGACGAGGAACAGGCAGGTGGCGAGCAGGCCGAGGGCCGTAACGTCGCGGACCCGGTCGCGCGGCGCCCGTTCCGGCATTGCCGGGGCGGCAGCGGCCGGCAGGCCGAATGGGCGGCCAGCGGCCCGGGGCGAGGAGCCGGCTGAAAAACGCTGATCGACGGCGCGGTCGGCGATGGCCATGAAACGACGGTCCTACGGGCGGAGACGGTCCCTGTTCGCAACTCTACAGGGGGTTTCGCGGGCAGGACGGGGCCGGAGGCCGCCGCACGGCCGCCGATCGTGCCGGCCAGAGCGGTGGTATGGCCTGGGGAAGCACGGCCGGCGCATCCGCGTCGCAGGTGAACCTCGTGCGTGACGCCGGTCGGGGGAGCCCGCGCCCCGATCCGCTGGCTTGCCGGTATCTTGTCGTCCGCGAGGATCACGCAGAAGCCGGATGCGGCATGGCCCCTCGATCCTCCGCACCTGATCGCCCGGTCGCCCAGAGGTGTCGCGATGAACCGCGTTCCGACCGCCAAGCACGCCCCGTTCGCGGACGAGCGGGCCGCCGCCCGCTGGTGGCTCGACAACGTCTACGCCGGCGATGACGCCGTCCAACTCACGCCCCGGGCCGTCGTCAGCGGGATGGCGATCGGCGGCCTGATGTCGGTTTCGAACCTGTACGTCGGCCTGAAGACGGGCTGGGGCCTGGGCGTCACGATCACCTCCTGCATCATCGCCTATGCCGTGTTCAAGTTTCTCGAGCAGGTCGTGCCGGCCTATCGCAACCGACCGTTCTCGACGCTCGAAAACTACACGATGAGCAGCGCCGCCAGCGCCGCCGGCTACATGTCGAGCGCGGGGCTCGTGTCGGCGATCCCCGCCCTGTACCTGACCACCGGCCGGCTGCTCACATGGTGGGAGATGGGCCTGTGGCTCGTCGCGCTCTCGCTGCTCGGCGTGTTCATGGCGATCCCGCTCAAGCGGCAGTTGATCAACGTCGATCAGCTTCCCTTTCCGTCCGGCATCGCCACCGCCGAGACGCTCGCCAGCATGCACGGCGCCGGCGACGAGGCCGTCGTCAAGGCCCGGTCGCTGTTCGGCGCCGCAGTTCTCGGGGCGGTCGTGGCCATCGGCAGGGACCTCGTCGCCGGCATCAAGGCGATCTCGGCCTGGGCGATCCCCAGCGAGATTCCCTTCGGCCCGTTTCCTCTCGCCGCCGACCTGCTCAAGAAGTACACGATCGGCATCGAGGGCTCGCTGATCATGGTGGCGGCGGGCGCGATCATGGGGCTGCGGGTGGCGGCTTCGATGCTCGTCGGATCGCTCCTGTTCTACGGCGTCATCGGCCCGATCCTCGTGGAACGGGGCATCGCCGCGCCGGGCTACCGCGGGATCGTCTCCTGGGTGCTCTGGCCATCGACGGCGATGATGGTCACCTCGGGCCTGCTCTCCTTCGCCCTCAAGTGGCGGACGGTGCTCCGCGCCTTCGGCGGCCTCGGCCGGCTGTTCGGCGGCACGGCCGATCACGACGACCCGCTGGCCCACGTCGAGGTGCCGGCGAGCTGGTTCGTGGCCGGCACGCTGGCCGCCGGAACGGCCTGCGTGATTCTCGGCCACTGGCTGTTCGGGATCACGTGGTGGATGGGGATTCTCGCCGTGCTCGTGACCTTCTTCCTGTCGATCGTGGCGGCCCGGGCGACCGGCGAGACCGATATCACGCCCATCGGCGCCATGGGCAAGATCACGCAGTTGATCTACGGCGTCGTCGCCCCGTCGAACATCACCACGAACCTGATGACGGCCTCGATCACGTCCGGGGCCGCCTCGCACGCCGCCGACCTGCTCACCGACCTGAAGAGCGGCTATCTGCTCGGCGGCAATCCGCGGAAGCAGACGATCTCGCAGCTCTTCGGCGTGCTCGCCGGCACGCTGGTGTCGGTGCCGGCCTACCTGTTCGTCGTGCAGCGCGACCCCGGCCGGCTCGGCACCGAGGCGCTGCCCGCGCCGTCGGCGAAGGTCTGGGCGGGGGTGGCCGAGCTGCTCGCGAAGGGAATCGACGCCCTGCCGGCCGGGGCGCTGGAGGCGATCGTGGTCGGCGGCCTCGTCGGCATCCTGCTCACGCTGCTCGAGGAGTTCGGCCCGCGGGCGTGGCGGCCTTGGCTCCCCTCGACCACGGGCCTGGGCATCGCCGGCGTGATTCCCGCCTTCAACTCGTTCGCCATGTTCGCCGGGGCGCTCGTCGCCTGGCTCTTCGCCCGGGCCAATCCGCGGGCCGCCGAGACCTACACCGTCCCGGTGTCGAGCGGCCTGATCGCCGGCGAGAGCCTGACCGGGGTGGCGATCATCCTCGTGCTGGAAGTGCTCCGGGCCGCCGGCTGGAACTGACGCCCGGCAGTCCGGGAAGCATCGGCTGCACCCCGTTGACACCCCGGCCAACGCGGGTCGCTGCGCGGTGCCATCGCATCGGAATTGACACCTCTGCCTGCCAGGACGGCGACTTGCGGGGCGGGCCGCGTCAGCCGACGCCGAGGAAGTTCGGCCGGAGCCGATGGCCCCCCGACGGATGCCGCCTGAGAATCCCCACGAGGCTGCCGGCGGCATCGACGGCGGCGAGCGTCTCCGCCGCATCGGCCTCGAGCGCGAGCATCATGCCGCGAGCCGCGCGGGCGAGGGCGTCCCCCTCGAGCACCAGCCGGGGCAGGTGCCCGACCGCCGCGGCGGGAGAGACGACCGCGGCCGCAATCGACTCGGGGCTCACGGCCGCCAGCGGCACGGCCGCTGACCGCGTGAACGGCCCGACGGCGACGCGGACGAGCGACTCCATGACTCCGCGCGTGCCCAGCGACTCGGCCAGATCGCGGCCGATCGCACGGACGAACGTGCCCGACGAGCAGACGATGTCGAGGCCGAGCCGCGGCCAGTCGTAGCCGGTGATCTCCAGCCGCTCGATCCGCACCGGCTTCGGCGCCAGCGGCACGGGCCGGCCCTGACGGGCGAGCCGGTAGGCCCGCTTGCCATCCACGTGCACGGCCGAGTAGTCGCAGGGCCGCTGGAGCACGGTGCCGCGAAACGCCGGCAGGGCGGCCTCGATCGTCTCCCGGTCCGGCCGCTGGAGCGGCTCGGCGACGACGACCTCCGTTTCCAGGTCGTCGGACGGGCTGGAGCGGCCGAGGAGAAACGTCGCCGTGTAGTGCTTGGGCAGCTCGTGAAGGAAATCGACGAGCCGCGTCGCGGCGCCGAGGCAGACGAGGACCACACCCTCGGCCAGCGGGTCGAGCGTGCCGGCGTGCCCGGCCGCTCGCGTGCCGAGGCAGCGGGCGACGACGTCCACGACACGGCGCGACGTCACACCGGCCGGCTTGTCCACCGCCACGACGCCGTCGCGGGTCAGGAGCGCTGCACGCTCCGCGCCGGTCGCATCGGCTGCCGCGGAGTGTGTGTCGGAGGGTTGCATGGGGTTGTAGCGCGGGCGTGCGGAAGGCGCGGAGCGGCGGAACGCTGGCGTCATTCGCGACGCATCACTCCGCGACGCCGTGGATCGGAAAGGCATACAGGTCGGCCACCTCGGCCGCGGTCCGGTCCGCCAGCCGGACGCGGTGCCGGAGGGCTGCCGGGTCGTCCACGGCACCGGCCACGAGCCGGTCGAACTTCAGGTCCACGACCGCGGCCGTGCGGCCCGCATCGGACCGGGCATGACCGAGCGGAAACTGCACGAGCCCGCCGTCGAGGCTGCCGAGGGTCGCATGCTCGACGACGACGCTCGTGGGGATGCCCGCCGGATAGAGGGCGTCGTAGCCGGGGCCGCCATGCTCGATCGCGATCCGGGCGATGACCGCGGCCACGGCCGGGTCGGCGATCGCGGCATCCGAATAATCATCGGGGAGGAGCATGAGCGACTCCCAGTCGCACACGCCGCCTGACGCCGCCGCGGCCCGGGCCTTGAGGAGCGTCCGCGCCAGGATGTAGGGGAGCGAGTGGTCGGCCGACTGCCGCGTCGTCGGCGTGCGTTTGGCCGGATCGGCGATGATCGAGTAGGCAGGCTCGTAGATCCGCACGCGGATCGCGGTCACTGCATCGAGGTCGCGGGCCAGCCCCGGATGCCGGGCGAACAGATCGCAGAGCGACTGCAGTGCACCGGCCGACTGGTGCTCGTAGAGCCCGAGCTTGAAGTGCATGGCATGAATCGCGAACGCGTCGCCGGCGACGCCGAGTTCGAGGTCGAACGGGCTCTCGCCGGCGGGGCAGGGCTCGTTGAGCCGGTAGATCGCCAGCGGGTTGCGGAACACGTCCCGCGGGCCGACGAATCCGGCCAGCGCCCGCCGCCCGCTCGTCACGGCCGCCTCGGCGGCCAGCGCCGCTGACGCCCCCTTGCTGTCGGAGAGTTGGTGCCCGGCCCGGATCGCGCGGAAGGGGACATAGTGAGCCACGACCATCCCGATCGCCGACTCGATCTGGTCCTCCGTGCCGCCGCGGGCGGCCGTGTAGGCCGCGGCGCAGGCGACCGCGCCGTGGTGCACGTGATCGATCGCGTACTTCCGCAGGGCGAACACCTCGGCCAGCCGGCCGCGGATCTCGTCGATGAGAAGCATGACCCGCAGCGTGGCGGCGCCGTCGAGCCCAGCCTCGCGGGCCGCGGCCAGGGCCACCGGATAAAAATCGTTGTGGCCAAACTCCCCGGCGGTCCGGCCGCGGCCGGGGTCGTAGCCAAAATTCGTGCCGTTGGAATCCCACTCGCGAACGGCCGAGGCGTTGGCCGCCACCGCCTTCGCGACGGCGCAGGGCCGAGCCGAGCCGAAGCAGATGCCGCCGCGCGAGCCGGCCGCGGGGGGGCTCGCAAGGGCCTCGCTCCGGAGCACCGTCGGCGCGTTGGCACCGAGCGCCAAGGCCGACACGCCGCAGCCGACGCTGTCGAGATGAAAGCGCTCGAGGAGGGCGAGCGTCGCCGGGCCGACGTGAGGTGCGTCGCCGCGAAGAAATTCCCGCGCGTAGCGGGCCAGGCCGCGGGCCTGGTTGCTCGTCCGCGGGAGCATGGTCGTGGCGGCGTCGACCGCCGAGGGAGATGCGGAAGTGGTCGTCATCCAAACGATTACACCGCCGCACCGCCACCGGCGACAAGCGGAGTGCGTTGCCCGGCGGATTCTCGGGCGGCCGTTTGCACATTGGCCGGCAGGCCGTCTATGTTTGAGGGATTCGCGGTCCGCCAGAACCGTCCCCGCCTTCTCCTTCGGAGCCATCCCCGTGAGTTTTCGCAAGTCGCTCAACGCCGAGGTCGCAGCGGCCCTCGACGAACAGGTCCGCATCGAGGCCTCGGCCGCGTTCCTCTACTTCTCGATGGCCTCGTGGGCGAGCGTCCGCGGCCTGTCGGGCATGGCAAGCTGGTTTCGCGGCGAGGGTCAGGGGGAGTTGACCCACATGAACCTGTTCGTCAAGTATCTCAACGACCGCGACCACCAGGCGAAGTTCGCCACCATCGAGGCCCCGCGGGCCACGTGGGACAGCCCCATTGAGGCATTCGCCCAGGTCCGGACCCAGGAGCATGAACTCCTGCAGCGGATCGACGACCTGATCGGCATCGCCGACAAGCACAAGGATCACCTCACGCACGGGTTTCTCTCGCAGTTCGTGCCGGAGCAGATCGCCGACACGGCCGAGGCGGACGACGTCCACGACCGGCTGATGCTCGTGGGCGGCGATGGCCACGGCCTGATCCTCATCGACCAGGAACTCGGCCGGCAGGCGGCGGCCGAGCCGGCCTGACGCAGGGCCGAGCCCGCCTGACAAAGCCCGGTCGCCATCGCTCACATCAGCCGACCCCATGAGCGCGACACCACTTGCCGTCGTGCCCGTTCTGATCGGGCCGTTGCAGGTGTTGATCGCCCTGCTGCCGGCGATTCTGCTGTCGCTCGTCGCGGCGCTGACGAGCCTGATGCTGGCGATGCTCCGGCCGAAGGTGCTCTGGCTGCTCGCCAAGGTGCTCGCGGTCGCGGCCGTGGCGCTGGCCGGCGTCGTGTTCCTCGTCCGGTCCATTCTCCCCGCCGGGCAGCCGGCGATCGCGGCCGCGGCCGTCGCCGATGCCGACTGGCCGATGTTCCGCGGCGGGCTCGCCCGGCGCGGCGCGGGCGACGGCCCGGCGCCCACGAGCGGCGGACTCAACTGGAGCTTCATGGGGGGCGGGCCGAAGTACTACTCCAGTCCCGCGTTCGTCGGCGGGCTCGTGTATGCGACCTCCGCCGACAAGGGGCCGCTGCACGATCGGGGCGCGATCCACTGCATCGATGCCGCCAGCGGGAGCCCGATCTGGAGCCAGGCCCCCACGGGCTACCGGGCGACCTTTTCCTCGCCGGCGCTGGCGGGCACATACCTCGTTTGCGGCGAGGGGCTTCATGACACGACGTCGGCCCGCGTCGTCTGCATGGACGTCGGCGCCGGGGGCCGCATCCTCTGGACCCATGCCACCAAGAGCCACGTCGAGTCGACCCCCTGCATCGCCGGCGACCGCGTCTACGTCGGTGCCGGCGACGACGGCTATTACTGTTTCAATCTGACGCCCGGCGCCGATGGTGCCGCGCGGGTCATCTGGCACGCCCCGGGCGACCGCTTCCCGGATGCGGAGACATCGCCGGCGGTCCATGACGGGCTGATGTTCGCCGGCCTGGGCCTGGGCGGGAAGGCGGTCATCGCCCTCGACGCCGCCACGGGCGCGGAACGCTGGCGCCGGGAGACGCCGTATCCGGTGTTCGGACCGCCCACCGTGGTCGACGGTGCCGTGATCGTCGGCATGGGCAACGGCGACTTCATCTACTCGGCCGGGGAACTCGAGCGTCGGGAGCTCGCCCGGCTCCGCGACAAGGGCGCCGCGCCGGACGAGATCGCCGCCGCCGAGAAGGCGCTGGGGCCGGCCGGTGAGATCTGGTGCCTCGATCAGAAAACCGGTTCCGTCCGCTGGACGTTCGCGGCGGGCGACACGATCCTCGGAGCGGTCGCCGCGGCCGACGACCGGCTGTACTTCGGCGGCCGCGACGGCCGCGTCACCTGCCTGTCGCTGGCGGGCGAGCCGCTCGGCACGTGGAACGCCCGGGCCCCGATCGTCACCTCGCCGGCGTTCGCCGCCGGCCACCTGTACGTCGTCACCGAGACCGGGATGCTGTACGGCCTGCGGGCCGACGACATGAGCGTCGTGTGGGAGACGCGGGTCGGCTTCAGCGGGCGTTTCCTGAGTTCGCCCACCGTGGGTGGCGGCCGCGTCTACGTCGGCTCGGAGGAGAACGGCCTGCTCTGTCTGGGCAGGCCGGGCGACAACCGGCGGCCGCCGGGCTGGGACGGGCTCCTCGGCGGCCCCGGCCGCGGCGGCAGCATCGACGGCCAGTCGCTGCCCGACAAGGGCAAGTTCAGCTGGCGGTATCCCGACGCGGCCGCCGAGGGGACGGCCGTGCAGATCGTCGCCCCGCCGGCCTGTCTCGACGGCCGCCTGTACGTGCCGCTGACCGGCGGCCGCAAGGGGCTCGTCTGCCTCACGGAGGTGACGGGCGACAACGGGCAGGCGGTCGGCGCCGAAGCATGGTTCGCGGCCGCGACCAACGGCGCCGTCCTCTCGCCGGCGGCCAGCGGCGCGAACGTGTTCTTCGTCGACGGCACGAGCGGCGATGCGGGCCGTGCCGTGCATTGCCTGACGGCCGAGACGGGGAGCGAACGCTGGACGCTGCCCGTCGCCGACGCCGCATCGGGAGCGCTCGTCCTTGCCGCGGGGGGCGGGCTCGTGGCCGACATTCCTGACGGACTGTCCTGCTTCGACGACGACGGCCGCGTCCTCTGGCGAACGCGGCCGGGGCGGGTGATCGGGATGCAGGCCACGGAGGATGCCCTCGTGGTGGCGGCCTGTGCCGAGCCGGCGGCGGTCGTCGTGCTCGATCGGCCGACCGGCGCCGTCCTCTGGCACAAGCCGCTCGCTGCGGCTCCCGCCACCGGCCCCGTGGTCCGCGACGCCGCCATCCTCCTCGGCACGACGGTGGGCGCGTCCGCGCTGCGGCTGCGCGACGGCGAGTCGATCTGGGAGGCGACGACGGGCCGACCGTCCGGGCCGCTCGCCTTGGCGAAGACCAGGCTCCTGTACACGAGCGACGCGGGTGAACTCGTCAGCATCGACGTCGATACCGGCGCGGCCGCGGAGACGGCGATCTCCGGAGTGCCGGCGGGCATCGGTCCGCTCCTGGCACCGGGCACGGTGCTCGTCGCCTCCGCCACCGGGCTGCTGGCGGCGCCGCTGGCCGGCGGTGAGCCGCGTTCGTGGATGAAGACGGACTGGCTCGGTCGTCCCACCTGCGGCCTCGTCATGGCTACTACGGGGAGCATCCAATAGTTGACGTTTCCTACCCGGCAGCCGCCGCGTATTGAACGTGTTCTTCTTCGAAGAAGTTGCGAACGACCCCCGGCTGCTTCTGGCGGCGTCGCAGATGTGAGCGGGTGTTGGCGATCATCTGCGATTGATCGCGAGGCCTTTGCCGCCGCATAGCCTGCTTGGTGTCTTGGTTGAGCA